>NZ_JBSFTY010000024.1:0-100911 GCF_053591515.1 Streptomyces sp. NPDC003011 | reverse complement strand
GTGTCCGGCACGGTGTCCGACGAAGCGTCCCGGCGCGGCGCCCGGCACAGCGCTGAGCGGGGCGCCCGGCACGGCGCCCGATCCGGCGCTCAGCGCGGCGTCCGGCGACGGCGCTCAGCGGGGAGCGATTCCGTGGAGGGCGTAGTCGACGAGGGTGTCGGTGTACTCGTAGGAGATCGGGCCCGTGTACTGGAGCCAGCGCTGGGCGAGGGGGGAGACCCACAGTTCGAGGGCGATGCGCGGGTCGACGTCCCGGCGGACCTGGCCGGCCTCCTGCGCGGCGCGCACCCGGTCGGCGTACAGCTGGAGCGACGGTTCGAGAAGCTTGGCCATGAAGACCCGGCCGAGCTGCTCGTCGACCACGCCCTCGGCGGCCAGGGCACGGGACGGGGCTTCGAAGCGGGGGTCCTTGAGCTGGTCGACGGTCAGCCGCAGCACGGCCTTCAGGTCGGCGGCGAGGTCACCGGTGTCGGGGATGACGTACGTGTCGTCCCCGCCCGCCTCCCGGCCCGCCTGTTCGCTCAGGTCGAGGAACGCCTCCAGCAGGACGTCCGCCTTCGACGACCACCAGCGGTAGATCGTCTGCTTGCCGACGCCGGCGCGGGCGGCGATGCCCTCGATGGTGGTCCTCGGGTAACCGACCTCGGCGACGAGCGCGAGGGCGGCGTCGTAGATCGCGCGGCGGGACCTCTCGCTGCGGCGGGTGGTGTCGGGGGCGGTCTTCTGGTCGGTCATGGTTCGAATTTACCAGGTTGACAAGACGCTCCGTCTCGCCGACAGTGGAGGAGTCTGAACGAGACGATACGTCTCGTCAGCTTGCCGAAGAGCGAGGAGACCTCATGTCCCGAGGTGGAGCAGGAAACATGCTGGGCGTCGGCGGCACCCGGAAGAAGCTGGGCCGCAACGCCCTGCGCGGGGGTGAACGCGGCGGCCGGATCGGCGGCGGGCTGGATTCCCAGGCCCAGAAGCGGGAACTGCTGCGCAGGCTCCAGGAGAAACGGCGGGAGGAGGTCACCGGCACCGAACCGTCGTGATCAGGGCCGGTCCTGTCGGTCCGCCGGGGGCCAGGGGTCGCCCCAGTCCGCGTCGCGGGCCGCCTTGTAGAGGTCGCCGTGGCGTTTGGTGACCGTGCGGCGGCTCAGCTTCTCGTCGGGCTCGCACAGGTCGAGCAGCACCTGGCCCTTGCGGATCTGCGGGCGCCGGACCACCCGGGAGGGGGCCGGCGCCACGGGCAGGCGGGCGGCCGCGACGTAGGCGAACTTCTCGTCCTCGTAGGCGAGGGAGCCGCCCTTGACCTGGCGGTGCAGGGAGGAGCGGCTGACCCGGGCGGAGAAGTGGCACCAGTCCTCGCCGGGGACGATGGGGCAGGCGGCGCTGTGCGGGCAGGGAGCGGCGACGTGGAAGCCGGCGGCGATCAGCCGGTCGCGGGCCTCGATCACCCGGGCGTAACCGTCGGGGGTGCCGGGTTCGACGATCGCGACGGCCTGGGCGGCGGCCGCGGCGGCGTCGACGAGGGTGGCGCGGTCGGGGGCGGTGAGCTCGTTGAGGACGTACGACACGGTGACGAGATCGGTGCTCTCGATGGTGAGCGCCGCTCCGATCCGGGAGCGCTGCCACCGGGCGCCGCGCAGGGCCGGGTTGGCGGCGGCGATCTCCCGGCCGAGGGTCAGGGCGGGTTCGGCCCAGTCGAGCACGGTGACCGGGCGTTCGCCGCCCCAGGTCGCGCTGACCGCCCAGGTCGCGGCGCCGGTGCCGCCGCCGACGTCGACGTGGCCGGCGGGGGTCCAGTCCGGTACGGCCTGCGCGAACGCCTCCAGCGCCGAGCGCACCGCCTCGAAGGTCGCGGGCATGCGGTAGGCGGCGTACGCGGCGACGTCGGCGCGGTCGCGGAGGATGGGAGTGTCGGTCGGAGTGGCACCCCGGTAGCTGGCGATCAGCCGGTCCACCGCCTGCGCGGCCTGCCTGGGCGGAAGCCCGTCGAGCAGGGTGGCGAGGGCGGCGCGCAGGGTCTCAGCCGGGGGTACGGGGGCGTTCACCCGGCGATTCTACGGGCGCCGCGCCCCGGGGCGGGCTCGCCGGGGCAGCCCTCAGCAGGGCGGGCTCGCCGGGACGGCCCCCACCAAGCAGGCACGCCGGGACGGTCCCACCAGGGCACGCACACCACGACCACCCCCACCAAGGCACGCTCGCCAGGATGGCCTTCGCCAGGGGGCTCCGCCCCCGGACCCCCGGTTCATGGCGGTCCGCGCCCGTCTCGGCCGGGCAAGAGGTGACCTTGCACCCGGCTCGGCAGGCGGAGAGGCAGCTCGTGCCGGCTCGGTGCGCCGAGCGTGACCGTCGCCGCGGCTCCCGCTCCGTCCCCGCATCCCCCGCCCCGTATCCCCCGCTCTACATGCCCCGCACCGCCCGCGCCATCCGCGTCCCCGCCGCCGCCCGGGGTCTGCTGTCCGGGGGCCGTCTTCGGGGGTGGACGGTGTTGGCCAGGAGGACCAGGAACGTGTCCGTCGCCTGGTCCAGGACCAGGGAGGTGCCCGTGAAGCCCGTGTGGCCCGCCGCTCCCCGGCCCGCCAGTGCTCCCATGAACCAGGGCTGGTCCAGGGCGAAGCCCAGTCCCGGCGGGGTCAGCAGGAGTTCGACGAAGTCGGGGCCGAGGATGCGGGCCGGACCGTACGCGCCGCCCGCGAGCAGGGCGCGGCAGAAGACCGCGAGATCCCGGCCGGTCGAGAACAGGCCCGCGTGACCGGCCACGCCGCCCAGCGCCCAGGCGTTCTCGTCGTGGACCTCGCCCCGCAGCATGCCCCGGTCGGCCTTGGCCCAGGGCCGCCGCTGGTCCTCCGTGGCCGCCGCGCCGGGGCACGGGCCGAAGCGGGTCGCCGTCATGCCCAGCGGGCGGGTGATGCCGTCGTGGACGAGGACGTCGAGGGTGCGGCCGGTGAGGCGTTCCAGGACGTGCTGGAGGAGGATCGGGTTGAGGTCGGAGTAGGTGTAGGTGCCGGGCACGCCGACCGGGGGCTCCGCGCGGAGCAGGTGCAGGCGTTCCTCGGCGTCGGCGCAGTCGTACAGCGGGAGTTCGGGCCGCAGCCCGGAGGTGTGGGTGAGAAGTTCCCCCACGGTGATGCCGTGCTCGGCGGCCGCCCGGAAGTCCGGCAGATACGCGCCGACCCGCGCGTCGATGCCCAGCGTGCCCCGCTCGATCTGCTGCACGGCGGCGACCGCGGTGAACAGTTTGGTGAGGGAGGCCAGGTCGAAGGGGGTGTCGACGGTCGCGGGGACCCGGGCGTCGGGCGGCAGTTCCACGCCCGTGTCCGTCTCGGGGTCGTAGGAGGCGTACCTCACGGCCCAGCCCGCCGCCTCCTCGACGGCGATCACCGGGCCGCGCCCGGCCACCACCACGGCGCCAGCCGCCCAGGGGCGTTCGCCGACGGTGAGGTCGTGGATCTCCCGGACCAGGTGCCGCAGCTCCTTCCCGTCGAGTCCGGCTCGTTCCGGTGTGTCGTGGCGCAGTCTCGGTGCGCTCAGTTCCCCTCCCCCAGGCTCCCGGCGTCGCGCGGGCGGGAAGGAGCCCCGCCCTCCGCGGTCGCACGCGCGTTCCAGGGACGGCACATTCCCACGAAGCAGGCACCCGCCACCAGTACGGCGCCCAGTTGGACGAGCGCCATCGGTACGGCGGTGTCCTCGCCGGCGATCCCGACCAGGGGCGCGGCGACGGCGCCGACCAGGAAGGACGAGGTGCCCAGCAGCGCGGAGGCGGCGCCCGCGGAGTGGTCGACGCGCATCAGGGCGAGCGCCTGGGCGTTGGGCATCGTCAGGGCGATCGCGGACATCACCACGAACAGCCCGGCCGAGACCGGTACGAGCCCCACCTCGCCGAAGACGCCCGCCGACATCAACAGCAGCGCGGTCGCGGCGAGCCCGAGGACGACGAGGCCGACGGCGAGCACCTTGTCCAGGCTGACCCGGCCGACCAGCAGCTTGCCGTTGATCTGCCCCATGATCACCAGCCCGACGGAGTTGGCGCCGAACAGCAGGCTGAAGGTCTGCGGGGAGGCTCCGTAGATCTCCTGGATGACGAACGGGGACGCCGAGATGTAGGCGAAGACCACGACGAAGGCGAAGCTGCCGGTGAGGACGTATCCGGTGAAGACGCGGTCGGCGAGCAGGCTCCGCATGGAGCGCAGGGCCTCGCCGACGCCGCCGCCGTGCCGGTCGGCCGGTGCCAGGGTCTCGGGCAGCCGGGTCCACACCAGGACGGTGAGCGCGATCCCGACCACCGTCAGGACGACGAACACGCCCCGCCAGTCCGTCACCCGCAGGACCTGCCCGCCGACGAGCGGCGCGACGATCGGGGCGACCCCGGAGACCAGCATGAGCTGGGAGAAGAAGCGGGCCATGGCCACGCCCTCGTACAGGTCGCGTACGACGGCCCGCGCGATCACTATCCCGGCCGCGCCCGCGAGGCCCTGCACCAGCCGGAACGCGACGAGGAGTTCGACGGTGGGCGCGAGGGCGCACACGGCGGTGGCGGCGACGTAGACCATGAGGCCGACGAGCAGGGGGCGCCGGCGGCCCCACCTGTCGCTCATCGGGCCGACCACGATCTGGCCGAGCGCCATGCCGACCAGGCAGGCGGTGAGCGTGAGCTGCACGGTCGCGGCGGGCGCGGAGAGGGACCTGGTGACCGCCGGGAGGGCGGGGAGGTACATGTCCATGGCCAGCGGGGGCGTCGCGGTGAGGCCGCCGAGGACGAGGGTGACGAGGAAACCGGTGCGGCGCAGGCCGGGGGGCGGGCCGGCGTGGGATTTGGCGGTCGGGAGTTCGGCAGTCGGGGGTTCGGCGGTCGGGGGTTCGGCGGTCGGGGGTTCGGCGGTCGGTTCCGTCGGCGGCTCCGTGGCCTTGTGCGACACGGCCTGTCGCGGCTCGTGCGGTGTCGGCGCCCCGCGCTCGGGCATGTGCCCCTCCCTTTCCGAGTGATCCGCCACCTATGCTCTCAGCTCGTACGGAGTGCCGAGGGTCATGTGAGCGAGGGTGGGGCCGGGATGACGGAGCAGAGGGTGCGCTGGGGGATCCTGGCGACGGGCGGGATCGCGGCGGCGTTCACCGCGGACCTGGTGGACCTGCCGGACGCCGAGGTGGTGGCGGTGGCCTCGCGGACCGAGGAGTCGGCGAAGGCGTTCGCGGACCGGTTCGGGATACCCCGGGCGTACGGCGACTGGGAGTCGCTCGCGCACGACGCGGACGTCGACGTCGTGTATGTCGCCACCCCGCACGCGGCGCACCGCGCGGCGGCCGGCCTGTGTCTGGCGGCCGGGCGGAACGTGCTGTGCGAGAAGGCGTTCACGCTGAACGCGCGGGAGGCCGGGGAACTGGTCGCGCTGGCGCGGGAGCGCGGACGCTTCCTGATGGAGGCCATGTGGATGTACTGCAACCCGCTGATCCTGCGGCTGGCCGGGCTGGTGCGGGACGGCGCGATCGGCGAGGTGCGCAGTGTGCACGCCGACTTCGGGCTGGCGGGGCCCTTCCCGCCCTCGCACCGGCTGCGTGATCCGGCGCAGGGCGGGGGCGCGCTGCTGGATCTCGGCGTGTATCCGGTGTCGTTCGCGCAGCTGCTGCTCGGGGAGCCCTCGGACATCGCGGCGAGAGCGGTGCTCTCCGACGAGGGCGTCGACCTCCAGACCGGAGCACTGCTCTCCTGGGACAGCGGTGCTCTCGCTTCGGTGCACTGCTCCATCATCGGCGGCACCGCCACCACCGCCTCCGTCACCGGCTCGCAGGGCCGCATCGACCTCCCGTACGGCTTCTTCCACACCGACCGCTTCGTGCTGCACCGCGACGGCCGCGACCCGCAGGAGTTCACGGCCGGCCCGGAGGACGGGACCCGGGCCGGTCTCCAGCACGAGGCACTTGAGGTGATGCGGGCCCTGCGGGCCGGCGAGACCGAGTCGCCGCTCGTCCCGCTCGACGGCACCCTCGCCGTGATGCGGACGCTCGACGCGATCCGGGACCGCGTCGGCGTCCGCTACCCGGGAGAGGCCCCGGACCAGGACCCCTCGGCCGCGCTCACGCCGGCGTGAGCCCGGCCGCGCCGCCCGTCGTAGAAACCCTCAGGTACCGGCGACGGCGATGCCGTCACGTGGGGCGCGGCTGAGCCGGGGCGGCAGCGTCGGAAACCGTCGTCGAAGCCATGCCCGGACACGCCGGGGGCTGGAGTGCGCGCGAAGGCAAGGCCCGGCGCGGTCGTCGGGCACGCTCCGCGGGGTGACGGGGTGGGGTTCAGGCCTGGCCGGTCTCGAAGCGGGAGATCCTGCCGTCCTCGCCGATCGTGAAGCTCCAGCGGGTGCGCATCTCGCCCCAGGTGTCGTTGCGGTAGCGGGCGAGGAGGGCCCGGCCGCCCCGGGACTCGTTGTCGACCTCGATGTGACCGTGGGTGAAGAAGATCTCCCGGTCGATCCAGTCGTCGAGGTCGCGGTCGGCACCGTCGTCCGCCATGGTCGCGCCGGGGGCGAGGAGCGCCAGGAAGGCCTCGCGGTCATGGGCGTTGACGGCGCTGACGAAGGCCCGGACGGCCGGGTCGCTCAGCTTGGCTGTCTGAATCGTCATGCCCGTCAGACTCACACCGCTCCCGGGGGCCCGCCACCCGAACGGCGCCCCGGACGGGACCGCGAAGCGCGGGGAGTGCGACGGTGGCACCGCGGAGGGGCTGTACCTCTCGCTGTTCCTCTCGCTGTCCCTGTCGTCCCTTCGTCCTCTTCGTTCCGGGAGACCCTCGTGACCTCTTACGACCGACGTGATCTGGGCCTGCTGCTGCTCCGGCTGGGCACTGGCGGGGTACTGGCCGCGCACGGCGCGCAGAAGCTGTTCGGGTGGTTCGGCGGACACGGGCTGGAGGGCACCGGCCAGTTCTTCGAGTCCGTCGGGTACGCGCCCGGCAGGGAGAGCGCCGCGGCGGCGGGGCTGGCCGAGGCCGGCGGCGGCACGCTGCTCGCGCTCGGCCTGGCGACCCCGGCGGCCGGTGCCGCGGCGGCCGGGGCGATGGCGGGCGCGGCGGCGGTGCACACGCCCAACGGCTTCTTCAACCAGGGCGGCGGTTACGAGTACGCGGCGAGCCTGGGCCTGACGGCCGCCGGTCTCGCCGTCACCGGGCCCGGCCGGCTCTCCCTGGACCACGCGCTCGGCCACGCGGTCGACCGGAACTGGATGGTCCCGGCGGCGTTCGCGGCGACCGGGCTGGTGACGGCGCTGGTCGTGGGCGCGCGCAACCGGCGGCTGCGGAAGGCGGAGGAGACCGAGCAGGAAGCCCTGTTCGAGGAGACGTTCGACGAGTAGGGGCACGGTGTCCGGCGGGCGGGGCGGCGTGGCAAGCTGCCCGCATGACTGATCAGGCCACCTCCCGCGAGCCGGCCGAGGACCGTCCCGGATCGGCCGAGGACCTTGCCAGGCCGGCCGAGGACCTTGCCGGGCCGGTCCCGGATCTCTGGAGCACCATCGACGAGCTGTGGGCCTGGCTGGAGGCCAGCCGGCCGGTCGGGGGCGACCAGGCCCGGCTGTTGCAGATGCTGAAGCTGTCGGAGGAGGTCGGCGAGGTCGCCGAGGCGGTGATCGGGGCGACCGGCCAGAACCCGCGCAAGGGCCACTCGCACACCTGGGAGGACGTCCAGGACGAGCTGTGCGACGTGGTGATCACGGCTCTGGTGGCTCTGCGCACCCTCACCCCAGACACCCGCGAGGTCTTCGCCCGGCACCTGGCCCGGGTGAGGGAACGCTCGCTCGGCTGACCGGGCCCGGCTGACGGGGCGTTCGGCCCGGCCGGCCGGGGTGTCAGCCGCGGGACCGTGCCCTCGCCGTCGGCCGGCGGCGGCAGGGAGCCGTCCCGGTCGGCGGCGAGGCCGTGTTCCCCGCCGTGTCGGCCTGATCGTCGCGTCTCGGTGCGGTCGAGCCGGGGTCCAGCGGGTGTCGTCAGACTCGGGGCGGCGCGGCGGCTGCGGATGCCGTCGGCGATCCGGAGTGATGCAGATGTTCCCGTCACCGGACGCGGACACCGAAGCCGCGGCGCCGACGAGGATGACGCGCCGCTGGCCGCTCACCGCACTGCGGGGATGCACCTGCGTGCTGCTGCTGTTGACGCTCGCGCAGCCCGTGCTGGCCGGGATGTTCGTCACCGGCGACACCGACCTGCTGGACCTGCACGCCCTCAACGCCACCCTCGTCTCCGTCATGAGCTGGCTGACCGTCGCCGCCGCCGTCACGCTGTGGCGCCCGGGCGGCGGTCCGGTGTGGCCGGCCGGGCTGACGCTGGTGATCGCCGGCCTCGTCGAGGCGCAGAGCGGGTTCGGCTACGCCCGTCAGCTGGCCCTGCACATACCGCTGGGCGTCGCGCTCGTCGCCGGGCTGACCGCGCAGACGTACTGGGTGTTCGCGCACCGGGCGGATCGCCCGGCGGAGAACGGGAGTCGATGACCATGCGGCCGAGCCGACGGGCCCTGCTGAAGGCGGCCACCGCCACCGGGCTCGCCGCGGCGGGCCTCGGGGCCGCCGGGTGCGGGGCGCTGACCCGGGAGGTCTCGGGCGAGCAGCTCACCAGCCGGGCGCGGCTGCCCGCCCCGTTCGGGGTACCGCTGCCGGTGCCCGTGACGGCGACCGCCGCCCGGGGCCGGGACGGCGCGGACCACTACGAACTCGTCCAGCGGGCCGCCCGCCTGGAGATCCTGCCCGGTCTGCGGACCGAGGTGTGGGGCTACGACGGCCGGTTCCCGGGGACCACCCTGGTGGGCCGGTCGGGGCGCACCACGACGGTACGGGTGCGCAACGAGCTCCCCGTGCCGACCTCCACGCATCTGCACGGCGGGGTCCAGACTCCCGGGTCGGACGGCTCGCCTCTGGACCTCGTCGTCCCGCCGGGGTACGAGGGCCCTGGCTCGCCCGCCGGGCACTCGCAGCCGGGCCACGGGGCGCACGCCGGGCACATGCGGACGCGGCCGGGCGACTGGACGTTCTCGCCGGGCGCCAAGACGTACACGTATCCGCTGGGCCAGCCCGCCGCGACGCTCTGGTACCACGACCACCGGATGGACTTCAGCGCACCGCAGGTGTGGCGCGGGCTGGCCGGGATGTTCCTGGTGCGCGACGACGTGGAGGACGCGCTGCCGCTCCCCCGGGGCGAGAAGGACATCCCGCTGATGATCTGCGACCGGGCCTTCGAGGAGGACGGCGCGCTGCGCTACCCCTCCCTGGATCCCTCGCTCACCGGCCGGCCGGGCGTCGAGGACGCGTACATGGAGGGCGTGACCGGGGACGTGGTGCTCGTGAACGGGGCGCCCTGGCCGGAGTTGGAGGTCTCCGCCACCCGTCACCGGTTCCGGATCCTCAACGCGTCCAACGCGCGCCGCTACCGGCTGGAGCTGGAGCCGGGCCCGCGCGAGGGCGCCGGGTTCGTCCAAGTGGGCAGCGACGCGGGGCTGTTGGAGCGTCCGGTCCGGCACGACGCGCTGCCGGTGGCGCCGGGGGAACGGTTCGACGTGGTCGTCGACTTCGGCGCGTATCCGGTCGGCTCGACCGTCACCCTGGTCAACACCCTGGGGACGGGAGGCACCCGGTCGGTGCTGCGGTTCCGGATCGTCCGGCGGGAGCGGGAGACCAGCCGGGTTCCGGAGCGGCTCGCCGGCGTGGAGCCGGCGGTGACCGGGCGGCCGGTGGCCGAGCGGCGGTTCGACTTCCGGCTGACGTCCGGGGGCGGCGGGGAGCTGTGGACGATCAACGGGCGGCCCTTCGACAGCGCCCGGATCCTGGCCAGGCCGCGTCTCGGCACCGTCGAACGGTGGCGGTTCAGCAGCGACTTCCACCATCCCGTCCATCTCCACCTCGCGCACTTCCTGGTGGTCGCCCGGGGCGGGCGGGCACCGCTGCCCAGTGACGCGGGCTGGAAGGACACGGTGGACGTGCGGCCGTACGAAGTGGTGGACGTGCTGGTGCGGTTCCGCGGGCACCGGGGGCGGTACATGGTCCACTGCCACAACCTGGAGCACGAGGACATGGCGATGATGGCGAACTTCGAGGTCGTGTGAGGCCCTCGGCCGTCGGAGTCCGGGTGGGGCCGGACTTCCCACGGCCGTGATTCACGCGGCGAACATGTCCAGCACCCGGCGGCCCGGTCCGCGCTGCGGGTGTTCGAGCAGCAGGTCCCCGCCGAGGATGGCCCGCTGGAGCCGCTGGAGCCGGGGTGAGGGGTCCAGGCCCAGGTCCTCCACCAGGCGGTGGCGGAGCTTGGTGAAGGCCGCCAGCGCCTCGGAGGGCCGGCCGGAGCGGTAGAGCGCGATCATGTGCTGGGCGTGCAGGCCCTCGTGCAGGGGCTGACGGGCCGTCAGGACAATCAGTTCCGTGAGGAGTTCGGCGTGCCGGCCGAGGTACAGCTCAGCGTCGATACGGCGTTCCAGCACACCGAGCCGGCTCTCCTCCAGGCGTACCCGCTCGATCTCCAGCACGGCGCCGCAGCGGATGTCGGCCAGCGCCGGGCCGCGCCACAGGTCGAGCGCCTCGCCGTACACCTTCACCGCGGCCTCGTCCTCACCGCTGTCGAAGAGACGCTGGCCCTCCTTGGCGAGGCGGTCGTACTCCAGGACGTCCACGCAGCCCGTGGGCATGTTGAGGCAGTAGCCGCCGTGCCGGTAGACGAGGATCTCCTTGGCGTTGCAGCGGCCGCGCACGGAGGCGTCGATCAGGCGGCGCAGCCGCAGGATGTAGGTCTGCAGGGTGGTGGACCCGGTGCGCGGAGGGTCGTAGCCCCAGAGCTCCTCCATGAGCGTCGACACGGGGACCACTCGGTTGGCGTGCAGGGCCAGCAGCGCCAGGATCTGGCGCATCTTGGCCGCGGACGGCAGGACCGGGGCGCCGTCCTTGTCCGCGTTGAGCGGCCCCAGCAGGGTGATGTCCATCTTGGTCCCCAGGTGGCTAGGAAGGGACGTACGAGGCGTTCGGTCCCCCGTACTGTGCGAAGTACATCGACGGTCCCATGGGCGGGACCCCGGCCGACAGTGCAAGGGTCCCCGGTCGGCGGTGACCGGGTCAGGGGGCGCGGTATGAAGGATTCACGGCTCGTTCGGCCGGGAGGGCGGGCGAGTCGGCCCGGATGCGGTGACCGTTCGAATACCATGCGTGCGGGTGCGTGCGCGCCATGACGGCCGTACGACGGGGGAGGTCTGGCTTGATCCGCATCGTTATCGCCGAGGACATGCACATGGTGCGCGGTGCCCTGGTGGCACTGCTGGAGATGGAACCCGATCTGAAGGTGGTCGCCCAGTTCGATTCCGGGGACCGGCTGGTGCCGACCGCGCTCGAACTGCGGCCGGACGTCGCGATCGTGGACATCGACCTGCCCGGGCTCGACGGACTCAGCGCGGCCGACCAGTTGCGTACGGCGGTGCCGGCCTGCCGGGTGCTGATCCTGACCAGCCTCGGCCG
This sequence comes from Streptomyces sp. NPDC003011, assembly GCF_053591515.1. Lineage (NCBI taxonomy): Bacteria > Bacillati > Actinomycetota > Actinomycetes > Kitasatosporales > Streptomycetaceae > Streptomyces > Streptomyces sp. NPDC003011. Next base: position 89,460 of record NZ_JBSFTY010000024.1, on the reverse strand, counting down.
GCCGGGGACGTTCCGGCGGGCCATGGCGGCGAAGGTCTCCGGGTTCCTGCTGAAGGACGCCCCGCCGGACCAACTGGCCGACGCGGTACGGAAGGTGGCGGCGGGGGGACGGGTGATCGACCCCCAACTGGCGCTCGCCGCCTGGGAGGTGGAGGAGAACCCGCTGACCCGGCGCGAGGTCGAGGTGATGAGACTGGCCGCCGACGGAGCGGAGGCGATGGAGATCGCGACCCGCCTCTTCCTCTCCATCGGCACCGTGCGCAACTACCTCACCAGCGCGGTCACCAAGCTCAACGCCCGCAACCGGGTGGACGCGATCCGGATCGCCCAGGACAACGGGTGGCTGACGTGAGGCGGTCGGGCGGGACCGGCGACGGCTGACCGACGCCGACGTGACGCGCGTCGACGTGACGCGCGTCGACCTCGCGCCGGTCAGGACACCGGCTGGCTCACCTGGGCCGCCGGCGTGCGGGGGACCTCCGCCACCAGGCGGAACCAGCCCTCGGCGTCGACGCCCGCGGTGAGCCGGCCGCCTATCTCCTCGACGCGGGTGCGCAGGTTGCCCAGTCCGCTGCCGCCGTCCTGGGAGCCGGTGCGGCGGGTCTCGTCGGCGCCGTCGTTGGCCAGGACCAGGCGGACCAGGGCGCCGTCGGGGCCACTGGCCGCGCGGGCGTCGATGACGCACTGCTGGGCCTTGCTGTGCCGCAGCACGTTGGTGACGCCCTCGCGGATCACCGTGGCCAGCACCGTTCCCGCCCGCGCGGACACCGGGCCGCAGTCGAGGTCGATCCGGGCCTCGATCTCGGCCGCGCCCAGCACGTCCTCCGCGGAGGCGGCCTCGGCGTCCAGGGACATCTCGCGGTAGCCGCGGGCCACCGAGCGCACGTCGGCGAGAGCCTGCCGGGAGATCTGCAGGATGGCCACCAGTTCCTCGCGGGCCCGCTCCGGCCGGGTCGCCACCAGGCGGAACGTCAGCTCGCTCTTGAGCGTGATCGCGGACAGCCCGAAGCCCAGCAGGTCGTGCAGGTCCCGGGCGAACCGCAGCCGCTCCCGGGCCACCGCCATCTCCGCCAGCTCCTCGCGTGCCCGGTGCACTTCGGCCACCAGGTTGGACAGCCGGGTGAGGCCGTAGACGATGAGGCCGGTGAGCACGGTGGACACCACGAGGTAGGAGGAGTCGACCCAGCCGATGCCCTCCAGGACCGCGGCCGCCCCGGTCACCGCCACGACCGCGCCGAACGCCGCCCAGCAGGCCGGCGCCGTGATGATCAGCAGGCACGATCCCGCGAGGAATCCGCCCATGCCGCCCCAGGTCACCCCGAAGAACACCATGGGGACGTACGTCAGCACGGCCTGGCCGAGCAGCGTCCACAGGCCGTACCGCTCCCGGAACCGCTCGGTGCCCGGATGGCTGTGCACGGTCTGGATGGCGAACAGCGCGACGCTGGAGACGATGCAGCCCACCAGCAGCCAGGGCCCCGGATCACTGCCGATCACGTTGAGCACGGCGATGAGAACGAACCCGCACAGCACCATCAGGACGATGGCGAAGGCCAGTTGTGGAGGGAGAGTGTCGCGCTGCTGTCTACCGGAATGCAGGAATCGGCGCGGCATCCACACACTCCCCCGTTGATGCTCACATTCGTGCCGTCATAGTAGACGGCCCGGGGCCGCGGTGGTGCTGAAGGTACGGTCCTTCTGCGGGAGTTCGGCAGCGGCTCACCGTGCGGCGGCTCACCGTGCGGCCGAACGCTCCGGCCAGTCGGGGCCGTTGACCGGCCGCCGGTCCCCGAGGTGGTGCGCACCGCAGCGCTCCCGCCCGGCGGGCGGCGGACCGAGGACGAAGGAGCCCACCGGGGACTCGCTGCGCCAGTCCAGCCCGAGCGCCCCGGCGCCCACGGCGATGTCCTCGCTGCACACCGCGCACCCGGCCAGCCCCATCGCCGACCCCACCAGGTAGAACGTCTGGATCAGCGCCCCCACGTGCTTGAGCACCAGCGCGTACGCCAGCCCGCTGTACTTCCACGACAGCCGCTGGAACCGTGAGGTCAGGGTGATCAGCACGGGCGGCGGGCCGGACAGCGCGGCGGCCGCCATGGCACCCGCGGACAGTTCGTCCGCCGCCGCGGGATCCTCGTTGACCAGCACCAGGCAGTGGTCCTGGGGGTCGTAGTGGTGGATGCCGGCGGGCAGTCCCGGGCAGTCCCGGACGGTGAGGTAGATCTCCAGGTCGTAGGCGGCGCCGCCGCTCGGGTACGGGCGGTCGCTGGCCGGGTAGGCGGTCTCGCCCTCGCCGGCCGTGCCGATCGAGCGGACCCGGGCCGTCCGGTAGAGGAACTCGCCGAGGGTGCGCAGACTCAGGCCGGACGCGTCGTACTCGCGCACCGATCGCCGTCCCTCCAGCACGCTGGTGAACGGCGGATCCCGGTCGAGCACTTCGTCCAGTTCGGGCCGCGGCAGCCGGACGACCGGGCCGCGCCGCGGGTGCCTGACGGCGGGCTGCGGCGTGAGCTGCGCGGCGTGCGCGAAGGTCGCGCCGTAGTCGCCGTCGTCGCGGCCCATGACGGAACGGGTGTGGAAGAGCATGTCGTGGGCGGACCAGGTGCGCAGCGCGGGATCCTGGTCCTCCTCGAAGTCCCCGTCGGAGTTCTGCGCCACCAGCACCATGCCGGTGCCGATGAGGTACCCGAGGATCTCCCGCACCACCGCCCCGGCCAGCGGGACGCCGTCGCCCGCCTTGGCCGCGGAGACGGGGCGGCCGAGGGCCGCGACCACCCACTGGGCCTCGGGCCGGTGCAGCAGCACCCGGTGCAGCGACAGCGGCGACTCCAGCTGGAACAGGTCCCCGTCGCGGCGCAGCACCGCGAACCGGGACAGCTTCAACGGGATGTTCTCCGGCGGCGGTTCGGGGGCGAAGCGGGCGGCGTGCGAGAGCGGGACGGCGGACAGCAGCACCTGCCCGCTGTCCGCGAACGCCAGCGACCGCACGACCAGGTCCTGGAGCCGCAGCAGCGCGCGCTGCCAGGACCCGCGGGTGCCGTCGCCGCCGCCCGGGGTGACGTTGTCCAGGCTGACCGGTCCGAGGCTCATCCGGCGCAGGGTCTCCACGAGGCCCGGTTCCGGATGGCGTACCCGCAGGTCGGACCAGCGGCCGTGGAGCTCGACCGCGTCGCCGTCCTCGGCCGTTTCGACACGGACGTCCTCCCGCAGGGACCACAGCGTCGTGATCGTCTCCGGATGGCCGTGGTCGTCGATGCGGGCTGGCTGCAACACGGTCGGCTCCAGGGGATGAGGGGGGAGGGTCACACGAACAGCGGCACGGGGTTCAGGTCGGCGCGGGCGAGGGGGTGCGGCAGCCGGCCCAGGGCGACGGGGACGTCGTAGAGCCTGCCGGGGGCGAACCGGGTCCAGAACGAGCGCAGTCCGGGGACCAGGACCTTGACGACGGGCAGGCCGACGTCGGGGCGGGTCTGGTCGAGGACGAGCAGGTCCAGTCCGCGTGCGCGTACCGCCTCGGTCACGGTGGTGAGGTCGTCCCGCAGATCGGCGCCCGTGGGGAAGGCGAAGTCGGCGAGGGTGCTCGGGGCCTGCGGGGAGGGCCGCAGGTAGGGCTGGTTGCGGGTGGTCGCGCCCCGCCACCAGTGCAGCAGTTCGGGGTCGGTCAGGGTGTAGCCGCTGCCGTCGTCCCGGGCGTCGACCGCCGCCGGGAGCAGCTGGTTGAGCTCGGTCAGCGCGCGGCGCAGGGCGATCCTCGCGTCGAAGTGCGCGCCGAAGCCGAAGACGATGTCCTCGGCCTCCTTGTCGGTACGGCGGGACAGCGCGGCGAAGACCGGGATGCCGAAGTCGGAGGTGAGGTCGAGCGCCCACACCTCGCGGCGCATCCCCCGGTGCACCTCGATCAGCTCCTCGGTCCACAGGTCGGCCGCCGTGTGGAGGTCGAGTGCGGGCCGGGGGGTGCGGTTGTACCACCACAGGGCGACGGCGTCGCGCTCGACGAGTTCCAGGAACCCTTGCAGGACGGCGTCCTCCAGGCTGCTGCCGGCGGCGTTGCCGTTGGAGTCGGCGTGCGCGAACCGGCGGCCGGCGACGGGGGCCCGCTGCTCGGCGGCGGTGGCGAAGTACAGCAGGGCGGTGGGCAGCAGCCGGTGGCGCCGTCCGGTGAGCGACCAGATGGGGGTCCAGTCGACCTCGGCGTCCTCGTCGAAGCGTTCGGGGACGTGGTGGAACCCGGAGTGGGCGGCGTTCCACGCCTCGCGGCCGGCGTACTGCTCCTCGGCGTACAGCTGGCAGGTGTCCGGGTGCACGGCGAGGCCGTGGAGGTCGCGGTAGCGGGCCCGGATCCGGTATTCGTCGCCGTGCAGACAGCCGGAGTAGCGTTCGACGGCCTCACACAGCGCGCTGACCTCGGCGTCCAGGGCGGTGACGCCCTTGCCGCCGTTGACCTGGCGCAGTCCGCCCAGCAGTCCGGCGAGGCCGGCGGCGCCGGAGACCGGGTTCGGGCCGGAGCTGAAGCTGTTGAGGAACGCCGGGCCGCTCTCGACCCGGGTGATGTCGGCGACGACACCGGTGACCGGGCTGACGAGGTGGCCGTAGGTGTCCAGCATCTGCTGCGCCGAACGGGAGCGGTGGCCTCCGCCGCCGCCCGGTGCCTTGGGCCGGGACCGCGGGACGACGGGCACCAGGGCGCGTTCGGCGCTGCGGCCGGGGTCGCCGCAGTCGGGGCACTGCGGGCGGCGGCGCACCGTGTGGTGCCGGGAGCCCAGGGTCAGGGTGTCGAAGGTGAGCACCCGGTCCTGGCCGAAGTGGTGGCCGGCCAGCCATTTGGCGGCCTCGATCGCCGCGAGGTGCAGGCCGGCGCCCAGGGTGCACGGGATGCCGGCGGCGGGGCCGGGCACCGGGCCGGTGCGGCCGAGGGCGGCGCCGACCTGGGACTCGACGCCGCGGTGCAGGCCGACCGGATGGGCCAGGCAGGACCAGCAGGCGCCGGTGCCCGGCCGGAAGACGGGGCCGACCCAGATGGTGGCGCCGCTGGGCTTGGCCAGCAGCCACGGGCGGCCGCTCGCCCGGTGTTCGGCGTCGATCGCGGCGAGTTCGGGTGCGAGGTAGTCGTCGCAGACGACGACGGTGAGGGCGGTGCCGGGCGTGGCCTCCGTCGTGACGGTGAGCCCGGAGGCGCTGAGCGCGCGGACGGCGTGGGCGGCGTCGAAGTCACCGACGGTGCGCAGGTGCACGCCGGTGGACGCGGTCCTCAGCCGGGTCCGGCGCCCTTCGAGGCCGGCGAGTTCCCAGTAGGCCTCGGCGCTGTGGTCGGCCGGCTCGGAGCAGTGGTGCTCCCGGTACTCGATGAAGCCGGCGTCGGCGAGCTGGGCGAGAAGGGCGGTGAGCCGTTCGGCGGGCAGTGGTTCCGGGCTGTCCCGCAGCAGTGCGGGCAGGTCACGGCTGCCGTCGAGGAGCGGGACGACCGCTTCCAGATGGGGTGCCCTGAGGGCGGTGATTCCGTGTTCGGAAATCAGGTAGGTCGCGTCGTCCGGCACCACCTCCGCGCGGAGGTGGCGCCGGAACCCGATCAACGCTCTGTTCATGAGGCGGAGTTGCTCGCATAGCAGAGGGTGAAGAGGGCGGGCCTGGTGTTCGGTGCCGTCAGCACCTCGATGACCAGGTCCATGGACTCGTCCTGCGCGCTGTACGCCAGGAACGTCTCCTGATGCTGCTGCGGGGTGCTCGTGGAGCGGCTTTCCTGCGTGACGACCTGACTGATGTGCGTCATGGGGAAGCTCCTGCTTCGAAGGGATGGTGCCCGGTGCGGACGAGACTCAGCATGCGGGGCGCACCGCACCCGGGCACAGTGCCGGCCTCACCGGCCCCCTGTGAGGAATTCACACGTCCTGTCGACCGGTGTCCGGTCCACCGACGGTCCACCCGCCTGCCAGGCACTTTCGGCATGGTCGGGCCAAAAGTTCCAGCAACCAGGACAGCGAAGGAGGGAACACCCATGGTGGCCGCGGATCTGAGACACGAGGCTGAGCGGTCTCTCGACCAGCTCTTCGAGTGGTGCTGCGCGGGCGCACGGGCCCGGCCGCCCGGCCGGCCCGGCCTGTTCCGGTTCGACGTGCGGACCCCGACCGGTACCCGGACCCGCTATGTGACCTGCACGGACGAGGGCACCGCGGTCGTCCGGGCGGTCCCGTTCCCGCCCAACTCCACCGTGACGGTGAGCCAGGACGACCTGACCCTGCTCGCGCTCGGGGAACTGCCCGGCGCGCTCGCCTTCGCCACGGACCGGCTGCGCATCGAGGGGGACGTCTTCCTCGCGATGACCTGGATCGACCAGTTGAGGAAGGGACCCCAGTGACCGTCCTGTCCCAGGAGAGTGTCCCGGGCACGGGCCAGCCGGGGGCGGCCGGCGTCCCCGTGGAGCCCGGCCAGTTGACCGACGGCAGCGGACGGCTGGCCGAGCTGCGGGACGTGAAGCAGCGGGCGCTGGCCGGTCCCGATCCCCGGGCGACCGAACGGCAGCACGCCCGCGGCAAGCTGACCGCCCGCGAGCGCATCCAACTGCTGCTGGACGAGGGCTCGTTCACCGAGATCGAGGGCCTGCGCCGGCACCGCGCCACCGGCTTCGGCCTGGAGGCCAAGCGGCCGTACTCGGACGGTGTGATCACCGGCTGGGGCACGGTCCACGGCCGTACCGTCTTCGTCTACGCCCATGACTTCCGCATCTTCGGCGGCGCGCTCGGCGAGGCGCACGCCCAGAAGATCCACAAGGTGATGGACCTCGCCGCCTCCGCCGGCGCCCCGCTGGTCAGCCTCAACGACGGGGCGGGCGCCCGGATCCAGGAGGGGGTGACGGCGCTGGCCGGGTACGGCGGCATCTTCAGCCGCAACACCCGCTCCTCCGGGGTCATCCCGCAGATCAGCGTGATGCTCGGCCCGTGCGCGGGCGGGGCGGCCTACTCCCCCGCCCTGACGGACTACGTGTTCATGGTCCGGGAGACCTCGCAGATGTTCATCACCGGCCCGGACGTGGTCCGCGCGGTGACCGGCGAGGAGATCACCCAGAACGGGCTGGGCGGGGCCGACACCCACGCGTCGATCTCCGGCGTGGCGCACTTCGTCTACGACGACGAACCCTCGTGTCTCGAAGAGGTGCGCTACCTGCTGTCGCTGCTGCCGCAGAACAACCGCGAGCTGCCGCCGCTGGAACCCGGCGACGACCCCGACGACCGGGTCTGCGAGGCGCTGCTCGACCTGGTCCCCGAGGACCCCGCGCGTCCGTACGACATCCGGAAGGTGATCGAGGAGATCACCGACCACGGCGAGCACTTCGAGGTGCAGGCCGCGTGGGCCGGCAGTGTGGTGTGCACGCTGGCCCGGCTCGGCGGGCAGGTCGTCGGCATCGTCGGCAACCAGCCGCAGGCGCAGGCGGGGGTGCTGGACATCCACTCCTCGGAGAAGGCCGCGCGGTTCGTGCAGACCTGCGACGCCTTCAACATCCCGCTGGTGACGCTGCTGGACGTGCCGGGTTTCCTGCCCGGGGTCGACCAGGAGCACGGCGGGATCATCCGGCACGGCGCCAAGCTGCTGTACGCGTACTGCAACGCCACGGTGCCGCGGATCCAGGTGATCCTGCGCAAGGCGTACGGCGGGGCCTACATCGTGATGGACTCCCGGTCGATCGGCTCGGACCTGTCGTTCGCGTGGCCCACCAACGAGATCGCGGTGATGGGCGCGGAGGGCGCCGCGAACGTCGTCTTCCGGCGGGAGATAGCCGCCGCGGACGATCCGGAGGCGGAGCGGGCCCGGCTGATCGCGTCCTACAAGGACGAGCTGATGCACCCGTACTACGCGGCCGAACGCGGCCTGGTGGACGACGTGATCGATCCCCGGGACACCCGGCGGCTGCTGATCACCTCGCTGCGGATGCTCCGCGCGAAGCACGCCGAGGTTCCGGCCCGTAAGCACGGAAACCCGCCGATGTAGGGGCGGGTCGGGTGGGCGGCGCACCGGATGGGTAGGTCCGGTGCGCTGTCCGTTCGGCCCGTTCCGCCGTAGCACCACCCCACTCAACGAGGAGTTCCGATGAGCCACACCCTCCCCTGGTCCGACGGGCCGGCGGCCGGGGCCGGAGGCGGTCAAGTCGTCGTCATGGCATCCCGGTTGAAGCTGAAGTCGCTGCTGCGTGTGCCGCGCTTCTTCCTCCTGTCCGGGGGCGTGTACAAGCAGGCCCAGCGCTCCCCCGGCAACGTGGGGGTGTCGCTGCGGGCCGACCCGTGGCGCAAGACGTTCTGGACGCTGTCCTCCTGGGAGAGCCGCGAGGCGCTCCAGACGTACATCCGCACCGATCCGCACATGGCGGTGATGTCGAAGCTGAAACCGGCCATGCGCGAGTCGCTGTTCACCTCCTGGAAGCAGGACGCGACGCTGCCGCCGAGCTGGGACGAGGCGGACAAGCGGCTGACCGCGCAGGACCAGGCGCGTCCGAGCGCCGATCCGCAGCGCGGCTGACGCGGCGCACGCGCGCGCACGACGCATCGGGTACGACGGCGGGGTCACCGCCCTCGTACCCGATGCGTCGTGTTCCTCACCCGTGTCCCTGGCCGGGTCACACGTACTGCGGCCGGGACGCCGGCGCGAACAGGTGGCTCACGGCCTCCGCCAGCCGGCCCGCGCCGATGCCGTGCCGCTGGGTGCGCAGGGCGAACCGCAGGTGCGGCCGGGCCGGGTCGGACTCGTCGGTCAGCAGCGGGGGCAGCAGCGCGGCCGGGGTCCTGCGCGCCGACTCGGCACCGGCGCGCAGGAATTCGGTGCCGGCGTGGCGCAGTGGTGCGGGCAGCCAGTCGAGGACCGGGATACGGACGTCGACGGGCTCGTCGGGGTACGGGGCGGGGCCGGGCACCAGCCGGCGTACGGAGGCGGGTGCCGCGGCGAGTTCCTCGGCGAGCAGGCTGACGGTGTCGGTCCCGTCGAGGACGACCAGGACGTTGCGCCGGGCGGCGAGGCGGGCGGCGAGCGCCGCGGCCTCGTCGGCGCCGGGCCAGATGCCCACCGGACGCCAGCGGCCGGGCTCGGGCCTGCTCCACAGCAGGCGGCGGCTGCCCTCGAAGACGACCAGGGCGGAGCCGTGGCGTTCGGTGGCGAGGACGGGCGCGGGCGTCATGGCTCACACCGACTTCGCGACGAGGGCGAGCGGCAGATGGCGCATGACCGCGCCGGCCGGGGCCCACGGCCAGGCCGGCACGAACGCCTTGGCCGGTTCGCGTTCCATGGCACGGACGAGGAGTTCGCAGCCCTTGTCGGTGTCCATGATGAACGGGGTCTTCTCCATGCCTTCGTTCATCTCGGTGCGGATGTAGCCGGGGAACAGCGCGGTGACCTTCAGCTGGGTGCCGTGGACGTCGGCGCGGATGCCGTCGGCGAGGGTGGCGAGGCCGGCCTTCGAGGCGGCGTACGCCGTCAGGTGCCGGGGCAGGCCGCGGGCCGCGCTGACCGAGGACACCACCACGAGGTGGCCGGCGCCCTGGTCGCGGAAGGTCTCCATGGCGGCCTCGCACTGGGCCAGCCCGGCGAGGAAGTTGGTCTCGGCGGTGGCCCGGTTGACCTCGAACTGCCCGGTGCCGACGGAGGCGCCCGCGCCGAGTCCGGCGTTGACGACGATCCGGTCCAGGCTGCCGAACTCCCGCCGCACCGAGCGGAAGGCGGCGGCGGTGGCCTCGTAGTCGCGGACGTCGAGCTGCCGGACGGTGACCCGGATGCCCGGGTGGGCGCGGACGAGTTCCTCGCGCACCTCCTCCAGTCTGTCCGCGCGGCGGGCACACAGGGCCAGGTTCCGTCCCCGGGCGGCGAGTTGGCGGGCCATGCCGCGGCCGAGACCCGAACTGGCCCCGGTGATCAGGATGTTCTTGCGCATGTCTCCTCGTTCCTCGGGCCGGATCAGCCCGTCGCTCGGGCGGGGGCGGGTGCGGGGGCGGGTGCGGGGGCGGTGACGTCGGCGGCCGGCTCGGGCCGCGGGGTGGCCGTGGCCCGGGCGAGGCTGTGCAGGACGGCGATCCGGCGCCGATCGACGCGGTCGAGGCCCTGCCCGCGGACGCAGGCCGCGACGGCGATCTCGTCGGCCCGGCGCCGGATGAGGCGGGCGCTGTCCTCGTCGGGGCGGCCGTAGGTACGGCGGGCCCGCTCGCCGAGCAGTTCCATCCGGGAGCGGGCCCGGCCGCGCAGGTCGGCGATCCGGGCGCTGCGGGTGCGGCCGCCGGGCGCGTTGGTCAGCCGGGCGCCGAACACCAGGCGAGCGGTGGCGCGGCGGGGCACCACCTCGCCCTTGGGCAGGATCCGGTCGGCGCCGTGGATCATCACCGGGACGACGGGGACGCCGGTGCGGACGGCGAAGTAGAAGGGGCCGTCGTGGAACGGGGCCAGGCCGCCGCCGGTCCAGCGGGTGCCCTCCGGGTACATGCACAGCACGTCGCCGCCGTCGAGGACCTCCGCCATGGCGGCCAGGGCGTTGCGGTCGGGCCTGTCGCTGTCGAGCGGGATGCAGCCCACGCTGAGCCGGACCAGCCGCTTGAGGGGGTGGTGGAAGTTCGCGGCCTTGGCCGGGAAGTAGACGTGTTCGCCGCGGGCGGCGTGCAGGACGGTCTCCAGCAGGTAGTGGTCGAAGAAGCTCAGATGGTTGGAGACCACGATGAACGGCCCCTCGGCGGGGATGTGGCCGAGACCCTCCACCGCGTCCACGTGATTCCTGGCGACCCAGTGCCGGAACGACGTGGACAGTGTGTCGTTGATCTTGAAACTTCCCTTGTGCGGATCCATACGACGGGTCATCCCTTCCCTCGGGCCCCGGGGGCGACGCTGCGGCCCGGGGCTTGTTCCTGGTGCAGGGCGCGGCTCAGCCGGATCGCGGACTGGCGGCGCCGCTGGGTGCGCGGGTGGTCGGCGGGGGCCTCGATGACGCGTTCCAGGGCGGACAGCGCGGCGGTGGGCCGGTCGGCGGCCAGCAGGGCCTCGGCGTGACCGAGGACGTAGCGGGTGTCGCCCCGGCCGAGCCGGTCGGCGGCCTCCAGGTGGGCGACGGCGAGGTCGCGGCGGCCGCCCAGCAGGCCGGGCGCGGACAGGTGCCAGCGGCCCAGCAGGTAGTTGGCCATGAGGTGGTCGGGTTGCCGGCGCAGCGCCTCCTCGGCGCCGGCCCGCAGCCGCCACAGCGCGGCGGCCTTGACGGGCAGCGGACGGCTCTCGTTGCGCAGCGCGGTCAGCCGCAGCCGTCCGACCCGCAGGTCGATGTTGTGCGGGTCGCCGAGCCGCCCGAGGCCGAGCAGCAGCGCGGCCTGCGCGTACAGGGTGCTGTCGGGCAGCGGGTCGGTGCGGCTGAGCAGTGCCTCGAAGACCCGGTCGAGGTGGCCGGCGGCGGCGCGCGCCGAGCAGGGTCCGGCGGACCACTCGGGGTTCCTGGCCCGCTCCACGAGGGTGGTGAGGGCCGCGTGCCCGGCCCGGACGCGGTCCCGGGCGGAGTACTCGACGGTGTCCTGGGGCAGCACGGGCCCGACCGCGATCCGGGTGCGGCGGCCGTCCGGCCACAGCGCGACGGGCAGGACGGGCGCCGAGGCCCGGTCCCCCGCCGACACGGCGGCCTCCACCCCCCGGACCAGCACGGCCTGGTCGTGGGCGAGGGCGCGCAGCGCGTCGGGGCCGTCGAGCCGGCGGGCGGGCGTGCCGCGCACCGCGAACAGCACGGTGTCCAGGGGGCGTTGCCCGTCTCCTCCGGCCAGCACCACGAGCGGCCCCCGCGCGGGGACGTGCTCCAGGCCCTCGACGGCCGCCGGTAAGCCTCGTACGGCGTGCCTGTTCTGCTTGAGCATGGCCGACCTCCCTGGTCCGTGCGGTCCTACGGTCATCAAGCGGTGCGGGCGTACTGGCGTGCTGGCGTACTGGCGTACTGGTGTGCAGGTGGGTGCGTCGGCCGCCGGGGCCTGCTCCGGGCCCCGGCGGCCGGGTCGTCAGGCGCGTGCGGGCTCCTCCTCACGCGCCTTCCGCTCCGCCTCAAGCGCCTCCGGCAGCGCCATGTAGCGGCCCGTGAGACCGGCCACCAGCAGGCCGATCAGCACGACGATGTAGACCCAGGTGAGGGTGTTGCCCCAGCGGACGTCGTCGGCGTACAGGCCGAGCGCGGCCAGCGACAGGACGCTGAGCGTGACGTCGGTGAGGAAGCCGGCCCGCATGCGGTGCAGGTCGTGCTCCCACAGGGCCTGCCAGGCGCCGGCGCCGAAGGCGAAGAACCAGGCGCCGAGCATCCGGGCGTCCAGCGGCTCCAGCTGCCAGGCCCAGGCGTCGCCGACCGCCTCCGGGGCGATCCACAGGGCGAAGGCGAGCCCCCACAGCACGGCGCCCATGATGGCCGTCGGGATGGAGACGTCGGCCCGCATCGGGGCGGGGCCGCGCGGGTCGGCGACCTTGGGGCCGGTGTTGTGGACCTTGTAGACGAGGAAGCAGGTGACCTGGAACACCGCCAGGGACGCCAGCCACAGCCAGGCGAAGGCACGGGCCGGGGCCGGCCCCTCGGTGAAGTGGAACTGGTCGGCGTGGACCCCGGCGAGGATCAGCGCGGACAGCAGCAGCGTGATCGGGGCGAAGACGGTGCCACGGGCGCTCGTCCAGTCCTTCTCCCGCAGGGTCAGCAGGAACATCGTGCAGGCCCCGGCGTAGCCGGCGCCCAGCGCTGCGGCGCTCAGCGAGGAGCCGGTCTCCCAGGCGAAGAAGTCGCCGGTGCGGGAGCTGAGGAAGTACAGCGGGACGAAGCTGAGCGCGCAGTGGATCAGCACCGGCCAGAAGAACAGGCCGCGCAGCCAGGGGTGGACGGGCCGGGCGATGCGCTCCCCGGAGTCCTCGGAGCGGATCGGTTCGACGGTGGTCGCCATGGGATAAGTCACCTCGTGACGGTGGGGTGGGTGGACGGGGCGGCGGAGCTGTCGGGACGGAGCAGACGCAGGGTCAGCTGGGCCTTGCGCGCGAGGTCGACCCACGACGCGTAGCTGAACCCGAGCCGGTATCCGCCCGGGGTGGCCGGGGAGTCGATGCGGTCGAGCGGGACCAGCTCGCCGCGCGCCAACTGCTCCAGCTGGGCGAGCAGTTGCTCGTAGGTGGCGGCGGTGAGGAAGCCGGTGCCGGGGTCGTCGGGCGAGGCGACGGCGGGCTGCGGCGGCTGCTCCCGCGCTCCGGGGACGGCGGGTTCGTCGTCGTCCACGACGGAGTCGTCCCGGCGGACGCGCAGCGAGTAGCCCCAGCCGCTCTCGATCTGCGGGAGCTTGACGCGGACCAGGTCAAGCCGGGCGGCCTGCTCGCTCTCCCGCTCGGCGCGCATCCGGGCGATCACCTCGACGCAGCGGATCGCGCCGTCGGCGCCGTAGAAGAACGGGACGCCGGGCCGGGCCACCGGGATGTCGGCGTCGGCGCAGCCCACCCCGTCGATCACGGCGAGGATCCTCTCGTCCTCGGTGACCTTGTCGAGCGGCTTGACCACCATGAAGGCGGCGCCCTCGGCGGGCGTCAGGCCGTCGACGCCGTGACCGGCCTCCTTCAGCCGGCGCTCGAACAGGTGGGTGAACTCGGGGGTGAGGTTGGCGTGCACGCCGCCGACGAGGGCGACGTCGCACTCCCCCTGTTCCAGGTTGCGCTTGGCGAGCCCGAGGGCGGTACCGAAGGAGCACAGGTCGTCGTCGATGACGACGCCGGGCCCGCGCAGGTCGAAGATGTTCTGGATGCGGCCCGCGGTGATGTTGTCCATGTAGCCGGGCAGCGCGTTCTCCCGGGTGAGCGGGACGTAGCGGTGCACCTCGCGGGTGTAGCTCTCCACCAGCGCCTCGCGGGTGTCCTCGTCGAGCGCCCGGTACTCGGGTACGTCCTCCAGGGCCCGCTCGAACTCCACCAGCCGGATGCGGAAGTTGCGGGTCAGACCCGATTCCAGACCGCAGGTCGCGCCGACGAACACGCCCGCGTTGACCCGGTCGGCCATGGCCGCCCCGTACTCCTCCAGGGCCTGTCCGGCCGCCATCACCGACAGCAGCTGCGCCCGGTCGAGGTCCTCCAGGACGCTGGGCGGGATGCGGTACGTCTTCCAGGGGAAGTCGAGGTCGGTGACGACCCCGCCGCGCCAGGTGCCCTCGGGGTCGTAGATCTCGGCGGCGTCCGGATGCCAGCGGCCCTCGGGGAAGCCGGTCACCCCGGCGTCCGGCGCCCGGTCGGCGACCAGGCCCGCGGTGTCCCGGGAGAACGGGGCCACGCAGCCGATGCCGAGCACCGCGAGCGGGGCGTTGGCCGTGCTGCGGCTGCTGTCGGTGTGGCCCTGCTGTTCCAGGGCGGCGTCCGCGTGGTGCACGGGGTCGTACTGCTCCACGATGACGCTGGTGTTGACGCCGCCGAACCCGAACGCGTTGGTCAGCGCCCGGCGCGGCCGGCACTCCTCGGGCGCCTGCCACGGCTCGGCGGCGACCGGCACCCGGAACGGCGAACCGTCCAGCCGCATCGCCTCCGGAGCGCGGGTGAAGGCGTGGGTGGGCGGCACGGTCTCGTGCTGGAAGGAGAGCAGGATCTTCAGCAGGTTGGCCATGCCGGCGGCCGAGAAGGTGTGCCCGATCTGGGCCTTGACCGAGCCGAGCCGGATGGAGCCGGGCGCCGCCCCGCTGCCCTCGTACAGCTGCTGGAGGGAGCTGACCTCGACCAGGTCGCCGGTGGAGGTGGCGGTGGCGTGGGTCTCGATGTAGTCGAGCTCCCCCGGCCCCGCGTCGGCGAGTTCGAGGGCGCGGCGCATCGCGGCGACCTGCCCGCGTGAGGACGGCGCGTAGATCGCCTTGCCCTTGCCGTCGCAGCGGGTGGCGACGCCGCGGATCACGCCGGCGATGGTGTCACCGTCGCGCACCGCGTCGCTGAGCCGCTTCAGCAGCACGGTGCCGGAGCCCTCGCCGTTGATCAGGCCGCTGGCGCCCTCGTCGAGCGGGGTGGAGCGGGTCGCGGACAGGCCGCCGATCTTGGCGAAGCAGACGTTGCCGGTGATGTTCATGTTGCCCTGCACACCGGTCGCCAGGACCATGTCGTGGCTGCCGTCCTGGAGGTACTTGACGGCGGTGTCGATCACGGTCAGACCGGAGGCGCAGGCCGCGTCGCCGATCGCCGCCGGGCCGGGCAGCCCGATCACCCGGGCGACTGCCTTGGCGACGCTGACCTGGAAGACGTGGGCGGCGGGCCCGGAGTCGGCGTCGTAGAGCCGGTTCTTCACGGCGGCCGGGAAGCCGCTCTCCAGGGCCGCCCGCTGCCCGGGCTCCAGGTCCTGGAACGCCTCGCTGTTGCGCAGGTGGTGCAGGACCTCGGTGGCCCGGAAGCTCAGCGAGGACTCCATCACCTGTTCGTCGCCGAGCATGTTGCCGACGAACAGCGCGGTGTCGGTGGTGGACAGCCGGCTCGGGCTGTACCCGGACATCCGCAGGGTCTGCAGGACGGTGTCCAGCACCATCAGCTGGGTGCGGTTCAGCTCGGACACGGCCTCCTGGCCGATCCGGGTGAGCTGTTCCAGGCCGGTGGGCCCGGCGTAGTCGTCGAGGAAGCCGCCCCAGCGGCAGTACGTCTTGTCGACGACGCCCTTGTCCTCGTCGTGGTAGTTCCGCCAGTCCCAGCGGTGTTCGGGCGGTGAGCCGATGCCGATACGGCCGCCCAGGATGTTCCGCCAGAACGTGCCGGCGTCGTACGAGTCGGGTGGGAAGACGCAGCCGTATCCCACGACGGCGATCGGGTCGAACCCTTCGAAGCCCTCTGTCTCAGTCCCAGGCACGGAGCTGCCCTTTCTGCTGGTGGCCGTCCGGCGGCCGGGAGGCCACGGAGGCGATGGCGAAGACGTGGTCGGTGACCCGGCCGTAGCGGACGGCGACCCGGTGCCCCGGATCGGCCCCCGCGGGGAGGGTGATGTCGAACACTCCGGCGGCGGTGCCGGCCGCGCGCAGCCGGGCGGTTCCCCAGCCGTACGCGAAGCCGATGCCGTACGCCTTGAGCAGTGCTTCCTTGACCACCCACAGCGCGGTGCCGCGGTGGCCGGAGTCGAAGGCCTGGAACGCGGTCTCCGCGAGGTCGACCTCGGCGTCGGTGAAGACGGTGCGCCGCAGCGCGGGGCTGAAGCTGCGCAGCGGCTCCACGTCGACGCCGACCCGGCCGCCGTGGGCCAGGGCGCACACCGCGAACCGGAGGGTGTGCGCGAGCGAGATGTCGGTGACGTGCCGGCCGACGGAGCCGGCCAGCCCGGGGACGCGGGAGGACAGTTCGGGCTTGCCCGCCCGGCCGCCCGGCTTGTTGCCGAGGACGGCGAGTTCGCTGGGGGTGACGGGCAGTCCGGCCCGTTCCAGGGCCAGGCACACCAGGCGCTTGGCCGCGACCCGTCCGGCCAGCCACTCCATCCGCCGTTTCGGTACGGTGATGCGGGTGAGGACCGGGAGTTCGGCCGGGGCCAGGTAGTGCGCCCGGTAGGCCGCGGGGGCCGCCGCGTAGTCCCCGCGGACCTGGTCGATGGGGAGCCACTCGATGGTCACGGCGCCGCCCCCGGGCAGCGGGGCTCCGCTGCCCGGCAGGGCGCTCTCAGTCCAGGAGACGTGTATCGCCCTCATCACGCCCCACCTGTGTCACGACGAGATCCTGGATCTCGCAGAGGGTGATGCCCGCGGTGTCGGCGATCCTGGTGCTGATCCGCAGGTCTCCGGGTTTTCCTCCCTGGTCCGGTCCGACGGGTACGACGGTCGAGTCGGTGTGTACGGTCTCGCCCGGCAGCGGGACGCGGTGGAAGCGCATCGCCGCGATGGACACCGGCACGACATGGCTGCCGAGTTGGTGGTACGCCCACAGCAGGGTGGAGCGCCAGGCGTTGTCGATGACGATGGGCAGGGTCCGCAGCCGCGGTGTCGCGGTGGTGGAGAACAGGCCGCGGCCGGCGTCGACCACGATCTCGCTCACCATCCGGCCCTCCTCGATGTCCCCGACGAACCCGATGCGCCGGACCTGGCGGAACCGGGGGCCGAAGGTGATCTGCCGGGCGGCCCGCTCGTAGAACCGGTCGATGTCCAGCTCGGTGGACTTGGCGACGAGTTCGGCGAGTTCCGGGTCGGGGGCGGGCGGGTTTCCGGGCCGGCGGGCGAAGACGTACGTGCCGCGCGAGTGCACCCGGTCGGCCTCCAGGACCCGGCCGTCGGCGGTGACCAGGTCGGAGCGGATCTCCGCGCGGACGCGGCGTGTCCCGTCGTCGTGCTCCTCGTCGGCCTCGGCCTCGAAGCGCAGGTCGAGCGGGAAGTTCGGCAGGTGCTTGACGAACTTCAGGAACTCGACGTGCTCCGCCGCGACGACCGTGTGTCCCGGCACGAGCAGCCCGGACGCCTGCACCTGGCCCTCGATGTGCAGCACTCCGGGGAAGGTGCCCGCGCCCTTGACCCGGTGGTCGTCGAGGTAGCGGTCGGTGCGCGGATCGAGCCGTTTGACGGCCCGCACCCGGGTGCCGGTGACCTCCAGGACCCGGTCCAGCAGGGGCAGCGCGATCCGGTCCCTTACGGCGCCGTCGGGGCCGACGGGGACGGCGACACCGGTGCGCGTGTCGTTCATCGACGCGTCCTGGCCGCCGTAGCTGTTCGTGCCGATCTCGCCGAAGACCAGCACCTCGGGGTCGTCGCCGCCCTGGAAGACCTCCCGGGCGAAGTGCTGCACGCCTTCCTCGACGCCCAGGTAGCGCAGCCCGCGCACCTCCTCCTGGATCCGCCGCACGGCCTCGGTGGCGGCCATGCCGACGTCGGCCCAGCCGGTCCAGCACAGGGTGAAGACACGGGTGCCGGGGTTTCTGCGGGCCAGCAGCGCGGACAGCTTGGAGACGAGGTCGGCGCCGGCGGTGTAGTCGACCTGGCCGTCCATGCCGAAGCGGCCGAGGAAGGAGCCGAAGAAGCCGAAGAACTTCAGGTCGTCGTGCTTGACGGCGTGCCACAGGTGGTGGGAGCCGTCGGCCTTCACCCGGACCACGTGCCGGGCGTGGTCCAGGGACTTCTTCGGCACGGTGGCGACCGACTCCAGGCCGGCGGCGTGCACGACACCGTCGATCCGCCCGTACCGCCGGCGTACGGCGTCGACGGCCGCGCTGACCTGGCCGCCGTCGGAGACGTCACAGACCTCGTAGACGGACAGCGGGTTGACGGCCCGCAGTTCCTCGATGTTCCGGTACAGCTCGCGGGAGTGGGCGAGGGCCGCGAACTGCTTCTTGGCCTCGACCGGGGTGATGGCCGGGTTCTCCTTCTTGGCCTGCGGGAACCAGCCCTTGCCGAGCGCGGCGAAGGCCTCGTCGTCCAGCGCCATCCAGTCCTCGGTGCCCTGGGCCGGGCGGGTGCGGCCGAGGATGACGACCCGCACGCCCTCCAGCCGCGCGAGCTCCTTGGCGCACTCGTACGTGATGCCGCGCGAGCCTCCGGAGAAGACGACGACGCTGCCCGGGTCGAGCGTCAGCGGCTGCTGCCGTTCGTCCGCGGTGATCTCGTGCGGGACCACCTGGACGGTCTTGCGCAGCCCGCGCAGGTAGCCGACCTCGACGGTGCGTTCCGCGTGGGTGGTGATCTCCGCGAGGAGGGCGTCGGCCGCGCCGGCCGCGCCGCCCTCGGTGAAGTCGACGACCTTGACGCGGGTGTCCGCCAGTTCGAGGTCGAGGCTCTTGGCGAAGCCCGCGGTGAGGCCGCCCAGCGGGTCCAGCGCGCCGTCGGACTCCAGGCCGAACACCCCGCCGACCGCGGTGGCCGCGAAGTAGCCGCCGTCCCGGCCGGCCCGGGTGAGGTCGGCGAAGTACGCCTTGGCGGCGAGCAGGTTGACCGTGAAGTGCTGGTCGGACGCGGCGCTCCAGTCGGCGGCCGGCCGGTCGAAGGAGGTGGTCGCGGCGACCGGGTCGGGGCCGCTGCCGTAGGGATGGAGATTAACGACGACCTGGACCTCCCCGTCGGCGCGGGCGGTTGCCAGCGCACGGGCCAGGGAGTCGGGGTCGGTGAAGTCGGCGCGGGCCGTGGGCCAGTCGTCCGGGACGGCCGCCTGGCCCGGTGCGACGACGTAGGGCCGGGCGCCGCGCTCGGTGAGGCGCGGGAGCACCTCACGGGCGAGGGCCGTGTCCTGTCCGGTGATCACCACGACCGCCTTGCCGTCCAGGGAGAACGGCCGCGCGCCGGGGTGGTCGAGAGGGCTCTCGACCGCGAGGGGGACGTACCGTCCGGCGATGCGGTCGAGCGTGCGCTCCAGGACAGGCGGCAGCACCGGCCGGGCGGGTGCCGCCTCGCGTGGGTGACTGTCGTCGGAGCCGTCGCCACCACCGGTGTCCGAGGGGCCGCCGCCGCGCGGACCGCGCCCGGTGGCCGCCTGCAGGCCGGCGACGAACTCCGCTATCCGGCTGAGGGTGTTCAGGGACGCCGAGTCGATGTCCTCCACCACCGGCAGCCCCAGCACCTCCCGCACCTCACCGAGAATCTCCGCCTGCTTCACCGAGTCGATCCCCAGATCCGCCTCCAGATCCAGATCCGCCTCCAACAGATCCGCGGGATACCCCGTCTTGGCCTCCGCCACCTCCCACACCACCCGCTCCGCCTCGGCCCGCTCCGCCGCCGTGGCCTCGACGGGCCCCTGCGCGGTGGTCGCGTCGGAGGCGGACGTGTCGGAGGCAGACATGTCGGAGGCGGATGCGTCGGAGGCGGACACGTCGGGGGCGGACACGTCGGGGGCGGATGCCTCCGGTACGGCGTTCCGCGGCGCGGGCCGGGACGACGCCCGCAGGTCCGCCACGAACTCCGCTATCCGGCTGAGGGTGTTCAGGGACGCCGAGTCGATGTCCTCCACCACCGGCAGCCCCAGCACCTCCCGCACCTCACCGAGAATCTCCGCCTGCTTGACCGAGTCGATCCCCAGATCCGCCTCCAGATCCAGATCCGCCTCCAACAGATCCGCGGGATACCCCGTCTTGGCCTCCGCCACCTCCCACACCACCCGCTCCGCCTCGGCCCGCTCCGCCGCCGTGGCCTCGACGGGCTCCGCGGACACCGGGACCGCGGCGGGCTCGGGACCCGCGGCGGTCTCCCGTGCCGTCGCGGCGGGGGCGGCCGTGCCGCGGGCGGCGTCGACGAGCTGGTCGAGCAGGTGGCCGAGCGGCGCGTCCGACGCGGTGGAGACGGTGGTGTCCGCGAGGCCCAGGTGCGCGGCGAGCGCGGTCGCCAGCTCTTCACGGACCCGGGTGCTCAGCCCGAGGCCCGCGCCCATCAGCTGGGCCGGGTCGAGGAGCCGTACCGGATAACCGGTGTAGCGGGCGGCGGCCTTGAGGAGGTCCTCGCGCAGCTGGGCGCTGGTCGGCGCGGCGCTCTCCCCGGCCGGTTCCCGCGAGGCGCTCGGCTGCTCCGGCTCGCCGCGGGGCAGGCCGTGCACCTCCGCGAAGGCGGTGAAGCGGCGCATGCTCTCCACCGCGCCCAGCGACTGGATGTTGGTCGGGGTGACCAGCGCCTCCTGGTCGGAGTCGGCGAGGATCCGCTCGGTGAGCCCGGACAGGATCGACTTGGGGCCGACCTCGACGAAACTGTTCACGCCGTCCGCGCGCATCCGGCCGATCAGCTGCTGGAAGCTGAACGGCGTGACCAGCTGGCGGGCGAGCAGCAGGGGCAGGTCCGCCACGTCCTGCTCGGTGTAGTAGTCGCCGATCACCGTGGAGAGCACGGGGATCCTGGGGGCGTGCCAGTCGAGCGCGGCGAGCGTGCGCTCCAGGTGCGGGACGGCCTCCTCCAGCAGGTCGGAGTGGAAGCCGTGGGAGACCCTGAGCCGGGTGGCCTTGATCCCGCGCTCGCGGCACAGGCCGGCGGCCTTGTCGATGGCGTCCGAGTCGCCGGACAGGACCGTCTGGTCGGGCGAGTTGACGAGGCTCCGCACGAGGTAGCCGTTGCCGCCCCCGCGCAGCAACAGCAGCAGCCGGGACAGCTGTTCGCGGCTGCGGTCACTGTCCGTCTGCAGGCTCAGCATGCCGCCGCGGCGGGCCTCGGGAATGACCTTCACGGCCACGCCCCGCCCGTACACCGCGCGCACGCCGTCCTCCAGGGAGAGTGCCCCGGCCGCGACGAGGGCGCTGATCTCGCCCAGGCTGTGCCCGATGTGCGTCTCGGCGGTGATGCCCTGGCTCTCCAGCAGCCGGTGCACGACCATGCTGCCGGCGAAGATCGCGGGCTGCATGACCACCGGGTCCTGGAGCGCCTTGACCGGATCGCTGCCGCCGGAGCTGAACATGCGGCTGGTCAGGGTGTGCCCGGCCAGCTCGCGGTAGGTCGCATCGATCCGCTCGAACGTCTCGGCGGCCACCGGGTTCTCGGCGGCGAGGTCGGCGAACATGTCCGGGTACTGCGCCCCGTGGCCGGGGAACAGGAAGGCGCTGCGCAGCGCGACGCCGGTGGTGCCGAGGTAGACGCCCTGGGCCTGAAGGGCTCGCCGGCTGGCGGCGGCGATCTTCTCCCCGCTGCGGACTTCGGTCTGTGTGATGGTCACTTCTGTATGTCCCCTCAGGCCAGT
Source organism: Streptomyces sp. NPDC003011 (assembly GCF_053591515.1). NCBI lineage: Bacteria > Bacillati > Actinomycetota > Actinomycetes > Kitasatosporales > Streptomycetaceae > Streptomyces > Streptomyces sp. NPDC003011. Next base: position 67,893 of record NZ_JBSFTY010000024.1, on the reverse strand, counting down.
ACGTTGTGCCGCCGGGCGGCGTCCGCCAGGAGTTCGACGGCGCGGTCCACGTCCTCGGTGGTCATGGCGGCGGTGACGGTCGCCCGGAAGCGGGCGCGCCCCTTGGGCACGGCCGGGAAAATGGCGCCGGAGATGTAGAGGCCGTCGTCCACCAGTTCCCTGGACATGCGCAGCGCGGTCTCGTCGTCGCCGATGAGGATCGGGATGACGGGCGTGACACTGCCCAGCACCTCGAAGCCGGCGCGGATGAGTCCGGAGCGGAAGCGCATGGTGTTCTCCCAGAGCCTCTCGGTGCGCCACGGCTCGCGGCGCATCAGCTCCAGGGCCTTGATGACGCCGGCCACGGTCGGCGCGGGCAGGCTCGCGTTGAACATGTAGGCGTGCGCGGAGTGGCGCAGGAACTCGACGATGTCGTGGCTCGCGGTGACGAATCCGCCCACGCCGCCGAGGGTCTTGCTGAAGGTGCCCATGGTGATGTCGGGGACGATGCCGAAGTGCTCGCCGGCGCCCCGGCCGTTGTCGCCGAGGAACCCGGTGCCGTGGGCCTCGTCGACCATGAGCATCGCGCCGTACTGCTCGGTGAGGCGGTGGATGTCGGTCAGCGGGGCGATCTCGCCGTCCATCGAGTAGACGCCGTCCACGACGACGAACTTCTTCTTGGCGTCGGCGTTGCGCTGGAGGACGTACTCCAGCTTCTCCATGTCGTTGTGCGAGAAGATCTTGACGCTGCCCTCGGCCAGCCGGCAGCCGTCGAGGATGCTCATGTGGTTGATCTGGTCGGTGATCACGATCGTGTCGCTGTCGCAGAGCGCGGAGATCGTGCCGAGGTTGGCCATGTAGCCCGAGCTGTACGTGATGGCCGCCTCGGTGCCCATCCACTCGGCGAGCTTCTCCTCCAGCTCCAGGTGGAGCACGGTGGTGCCGTTGTTCAGGCGGGCCCCGCAGGCACCCGAGCCATAGGTGTCCAGGGCGTCCTTGACCGCCTTGTTGATCTCCGGGTGTCCGGCCAGACCGAGGTAGTTGCCGCTGGTCAGCATGATGACCTCGCGGTGGTCGATCTCCGACCGGCCGCCGGGAGCGGCGGTGAAGGGCATTTCGAAGGTGTAGAAGCCGCTGTCCTTGAGGTCCCGGATCCGGTCGTTGACGGACGCGAGGGTCCGGGCGTACTCATCCGTGATCATTCGTGATTCCCCTCTCGGTGCGTCGCGCACCACCTCCGGCGAGCCGGACGGGCGGGGCGACCGTCACCCGACAGAGGCCCCGGACCGGCGTGCGGATACCGGCCATACGCGCCGTTTCGCTCCCACCCGCCCGGCCGCTACCCCCGGTGCACTTCCGGGCGACCGCAGGTCCAGTGGCCTGCGACCCGGCCATGGGACAAGGGAGTTCAACAGGTCCCCGCGGGGAGTCCGAAGGAGGAATCGACGTGGCCGGTACGACCGTCCGGGCCCAGAGGACGGCCCACGTGGCCGAACCGCCCGCCCAATTGGTGGACGCGTGCCGCGCGGGCGACCAGGCGGCCTGGGGACGCCTCATCAAGAGGTACCGACCGGTCGTCTGGACGGTGGCCCGCTCGCACGGGCTCCGGCCCGCCGACTGCGAGGACGTCTGCCAGGTCACCTGGCTGCGCGTCATCGAGAACATCGGCGCGCTGAACGACCCGGCCAGGCTCGGCGCCTGGATCGTCACCACGGCCCGCCGTGAGGCGCTCAAGGTGTCGGGCAACGGCGTCAAGTACCACCTCGTCGACGACCTTTCGGAGTTCACCCACGAGACCGGGCACCAGGCCACCCCGGAAGAGACCGTCCTGAACAGGGCGGAGGGCGATCTCGCCCGGCTGGCCTTCCGGCACCTGCCGGCACAGCACCAGGCTCTGCTGGGGTTGCTGCTCCGCGATCCCCCCATGAGCTACGACGCGATCAGCGCGGCTCTCGCCATGCCGCGCGGCTCCATCGGCCCCACCCGTAACCGCATTCTCCGGCAAGCCAGGGATTTCCTGCGCGACATGTGAGAGGACGAACCATGAGTGCCCAGACACAGGGCCACCCCGTCCGTACGTTCGTCATCGCCGCCGTGGCGATGTTCATCACCTCCCTCGACAACCTCGTCGTCACGACCGCGCTGCCCGCGATCCGTGACGACCTGAACGCCGGGCTCGACGAACTGGAGTGGACGGTCAACGCGTTCACCCTCACGTTCGCCGTCTTCCTGATGACGGGCTCCGCACTGGGCGACCGCTTCGGCCGGCGCCGACTGTTCATGATCGGTACGGCGATCTTCACCCTGGCCTCGGCCGGGGCCGCCATGTCCGAGACCGCCGACCAGCTGATCCTCGCGCGTGCCGTCCAGGGCATCGGCGGCGCGATCGTCGTCCCGCTGACGCTGACCCTGCTCTCGGCCGCCGTACCGCCCGCCAAGCGCGGCGCGGCCCTGGGCGCCTGGGGCGCGGTCGCCGGCCTGGCCATCGCGCTCGGCCCGGTGGTCGGCGGCGCGATCGTCGAGGGCGCGTCCTGGCAGTGGATCTTCTGGATCAACGTCCCGCTGGGCCTGGTCCTGATCCCCCTGTCCAAGATCTGGCTGGCCGAAAGCCGGGGCGCCGGCACCAAGCTCGACCTGACCGGCACCGCCCTGCTCAGCCTCGGCCTGTTCGGCGTGGTCCTCGGTCTCGTCCGGGGCGGCGCGACCGGCTGGACGTCGGGCGAGGTGCTGGCCGGCTTCGTCGTGGGCGGCGGGCTGATCCTCGCCTTCCTGGCCTGGGAGAACCGCGTCGAGCACCCGATGATGCCGCTGGGCCTGTTCCGCGGCCGGGCGTTCTCGATGACCAACCTGGCCTCGGTGCTGATGTACTTCGGCATGTTCGGCGCGATCTTCCTGGTCGCGCAGTTCCTCCAGACGGCCCAGGGTTACTCGCCGCTGGAAGCGGGCCTGCGGACCCTCCCCTGGACGGCGATGCCCATGCTCGTCGCCCCGGTCGCGGGCATCCTGTCCGACCGCCTCGGCGGCCGCAACATCCTCGCGATCGGCTTCGTCCTGCAGTCGATCGGCCTCGGCTGGTTCGCCCTGGTCGCCACCCCGACGGTCGGCTACGGGTCGCTCGTGGCCCCGTTCGCCTTCCTCGGCGTCGGCATGTCCCTGTTCTACGCCCCGGTCGTGAACATGGTCTTCTCCTCGGTCCGCCGCGACCAGGAGGGCATCGCGTCCGGCGTGAACAACGCGGGCCGCGAACTCGGCGGCGTGCTGGGTGTCGCCGTGCTGGCGGCGGTCTTCGCGGCCCAGGGCGGCTACGAGACCCCGCAGCACTTCGTCGACGGCATGATCCCGGCGGTGTGGGTCGGCGCGGCCGTGGTCCTGGCGGCGGCGGTGGCCTCGATGCTGATCCCGAGCGGGCTGCGGCCGGTGGGGGCGGCGGCGGAGGCGGCCGAGGCGGCGCAGGCGCACGACTCCGCGGTGGCGTCGAAGGTGACGGTGGCGTCCTGAGCCGCGCGCGTCGGGGCCCGGCGGCTCCCTGAGCTTTCGGGCCCACCCGAACCGGGCGGCCGGTCCACATCCCCCGGGGCCGGCCGCCCCCGCACGTCCTACCGGCCCTACAGGCCCTACCGGCCCTACCGGCCCTAAAGATCCGCGCCCAGCCTCACGTTCGAGATCGACAGGAGACCCCGATGTCACACCCGATGTCCGTCGAAGAGACCCTGTGGAAAGTCGTCTCAGGCTCACCGACCCCGGAGGAACTCGCGGCGGTGACCGTCGTCCTCTCCCTCCTCTTCCGCAAGGCCGAGGTGGACTCCGCCCCGGCGCCCGTCATCCCGCTCGCCCACTGGAGGCACGCCACCGCCCCGCGCACGGGGGGTTCCTGGCGGGCGCCGGAGCGGATCGCGTCGTAGCGGTGCCGCGTCGGCCGGCCGCTCGATTACTGCGGCACGGGCTCGGGTCCCTACGATGTCCGCCGACAGGCGGAGGGGATCATGGCGGTGGACACGTTCGGCGGGGACCACCGCGGACAGCAGTGGGCGGCGAGGGCCGCCCTGGCCGCGGCGGCCCTCGCCGTACTGCTGCCGCCGGCCTACGGCGGTGTGGACGGCGTCCTGCTGCTGACGGCCGCGGTCGCGGGCGCGGCGCTCACGGCGGCGGCGGTGTGGTGGACGCTGACCCTCCGGGGCGTCGTCCGCTGGGCGGCGGCGCTGCTCGCGGTGGCCGCCCCCGTGGCCCTCGTCGTCCTGCTCACGGCGACCCTCCTGTGGGTCCTGCCGGTGTCGCTGCTGCTGTGGGGCGTGGCCCTGTGGTCCGGCCGGTACGCCCTGCGCAGCACCGGACAGCGCACCCGCCGCATGCGGGAACACCGGACGCCCCCGCCCCGGCGCCCGTTCCTTCTGATGAACCCGCGCTCCGGCGGCGGCAAGGTGGCCGCGTTCGGCTTGAGGGAGAAGGCCGAGCAACTGGGCGCGTACGTCGTCCTGTTGCCCCCGGAAGGGCACCAGGACGTCACCGCGCTGGCCCGGGCGGCCGTCGCGGACGGCGCGGATCTGCTGGGCGTCGCGGGCGGCGACGGCACCCAGGCGCTCGTCGCGGCGGTCGCCGCCGAACACGACCTGCCGTTCCTCGTCATCAGCGCCGGCACCCGCAACCACTTCGCCATGGACCTGGGCCTGGACCGCGACGATCCCGCCGCCTGCCTCGACGCGCTCACCGACGGCGTGGAACTCCACGTCGACCTCGGCTTCGCCGGTGAGCACCCCTTCGTCAACAACGCCTCCTTCGGCGCGTACGCGGCGGTCGTCCAGGATCCCCACTACCGCGGCGACAAGATCGGCACCACCTGGGACCTCCTGCCCGACCTGCTCACCCGCCGGCGCGGCCCGGAACTGACCGCCCGCGCCGGGGACACGACGCTCACCGCCCCGCAGGCCGTGCTGGTGAGCAACAACCCCTACGGCACGGCCGACCCGACCGGCTTCGGCCGCCGCGCCCGCCTCGACACCGGCCTGCTCGGCGTCCTGGGCCTCAGGGTGGACAGCGCGGCCGAGGCGGCGGGCCTGCTCCTGGACCCCGACCCGGCGGGCCTGGCGGTCCTGACCGCCCCCGAGGTGGTCGTGGACGCCGACGCCCCGCAGATCGAGGCAGGCCTCGACGGCGAGGCCACGACCCTCACCACCCCGGTGCACTGCCGCATCGCCCCCGCCGCCCTACGCGTCCGAGTCCCCCGCACCCGCCCCGGCGTCCCGGAACCCCAACCTCCGTTCAACTGGCGCCAGCTGCGCAAACTGGCGGCATCGGTGGGGAGGACGGCGGGGGTGCGGGGGGAGAGGGAAAGGGTCTGAAGGCCGGGCTTGGGCCGTCGGCATGCTCCGCGCAATCCACTCCGTCCTGCCTCCCAACGCGACGGCGCGCACCCAGCAGCTTCAACACGGCGGCATGGCGAGTGCTCAGCCGATGACCACGACCCTGCACAGTCCTTCTCATCTGTGATCACGCCGCGGCGGATCCCGATGAACCGGAAGCTGATCCGTCCTTCCTGAGCAGGTCCGTTGCACGGAACGCCGTGTCGTCCGCGTCCGGTGGGAGGAAGCGGCTGGCCCTGCCACTCCAGGTGACGACGAGTTCGTCACGTGCGCGGGTGGCGGCGACGAACACCAGAGAGCGGGCTCGTTGCTCTTCCTGGCGGTAGCGGTCCGGGTTCGCGACCCGGTACCGCTCGATGCGCTGGTGCGGCACCTGGCCCTCGCCGACGGACGTCAGGAACACACGCTGGAATTCCAGACCCTTGAAGCGGTACATGGTGCCGATGCGCACCGCGTCCGTGCCGGACCGCACCCCGTCCTTGCCGAGCTCCACGGCCGGCAGGCGGAACTCCTTGACCAGGACGTTGGCGAACTCCTGGGCGGAGGCGCCGTCCGGAACACTGACGGCCATCGCGGAGTACGGCGTGCCGTACTCGTCGTGGCGTTCCTTGATGAGCGTGGCGACGGCACGCATCTCGGTCCGCCGGTCGGGCGCGCGCCAGAATTGAGGGGCCAGTCCGGTCAGCACCGACCGGTAACCGTCGAGGGTGTCCGTTCCGGTGTCGAGGTCGTCGAAGGGCGCCCCCTCGATCAGACGGTTCGCGCTGCCCAAGATCTGACGGGTGGTCCGGTAGTTGAGGGTCAGGCGGCGGGAGGCGCGGCCTCGGATCTCGATGCCCTGGTGGCTGAGGACGACTCGGCTGCCGTAGATGCGCTGGTGGGCGTCTCCGGCGAGGAAGATGTCGTTCGGCCCCTTGCGGACCATGGCGCGCAGCAGGCGCCAGTGCGAGGCGGACAGGTCCTGCGCCTCGTCGACGACGATGTGCTGGTAGCGGGGCTTGAGCCACATTCCGCTGCCCGCCTCCCGGTGGATGAGGTCGCGGCCGCCCTGCTCCTCCTTGTAGCGGGCCTGTTCCTCGACGCGGGCCATCCGGTGCTGTTCGAGGGATGCGGCCTGCTCGGCGATGAGCGCGTACGTCGTCTGTCGCGGCGGCGCCTCCAGGTGAGCCTTGTACGCCTGCACGAGCTGCCACACCTCGTGCCGCTGTGCGGTGGTGATCCGCGCGCGTCCCGAGCGGCTGACGCGCCGGTAGGCTTCCCAGGTACCGCACCGGCCTGCCAGGATCACGTGCTTGAACTCGGCGTCCAGGAAGTCGGCGTCGTGGTCCAGCAGGCCTGTCTCGTTGCGTACGGTGTGCCACACATTCATCGCCGCCTCGTCGTCCAGCGGCCGGCCCAGTTCTGTGCGGGACTCCTGGACGATCTCACGGGCGAGCGCGTCGATGGACTTCACGTCGACACGGCGCAGCAGTTCGTCGCCGCCCAGTTGCCCCAGCCGCTCTTTGAGGTCGAGGGCGAGGTTGGCGTTGTAGGTGGTGAGCAGCACGGGGCGGGAGTGGCCGGGAGGCAGGCGGTCGACGAGATGGCGGACCCGGTGCAGCGCGACGACCGTCTTGCCGGTGCCGGGGCCTCCGGTCACCTTCGCCGATCCCTTGAAGTCGCCGACGGCGAGGCGCTGTTGCTCCGGGTGGAGGAAGAGCCGCCAGGCGTCGAAGCTCCTGCCGAGGGCGCCCAGGACAGCGTCGTCGTCGGTTTCCGCCTGGGAGACGGCGCGCTGTGCCGCCCGTGCCCAGTCACTGGTGTTGACGTCTTCGTCGGCACGCCACTTGTCCGTGATGTGCTGCCGTACGTCCGCCGGGTCCACGCGGTCGCGCAGGGCGAGGAGGACGTCGCGGGTGAGTTCCGGAAGGTTGTGGGTGAGGAGTTTCTTGAACTGCTCGTCCGTGCTGACCTTGCGCAAAGCGGGCAGCAGGGAGGGGACCACGCCGAGGTCGACGAGCAGGTGGTCGTCGTACTGGGCGAAGAGGGGAGCGCGCAAGCTGCTGGTGAGGGCCGGGTTTGCGGTCTCGGGCGTGGGCTCGCCGGGCGGGGTGGGCGCGGGCGCCGGTTCGGTGCGGTCGGCGAGGGCGACGACGTTGGCGCTGACCTCGCTCTGGTCCACGACCTCGACGGCACCGGAGACCGGGTTGATCTCCACGGTGAGCCGGGTGAGTTCGTCGCGGGCCCGCGCCCCGTCACGGACCGCGAGGACCCGCATCTCGTCTCCGCCGTCCGTCGACAGGAGCAGCACCATGCAGTGGGTGTCGGCGCGGGCGAGGTACAGGTCTCCGTTGTCTCCCGCATGGCGCAGGAACTGCAGTCGCAGGGCCCGGTTGGTGCGGTCGGCGCGGAGCCGCTGGACGAAGTCCGCGACCGCGTCCGCGACGGCCGCGCCCCGGGGCTCCACGTCGCCGTGTGCCTGCCGGCCCACCTGTACCCGCGTCCTGGCCCGTCCCGCCCCGTGGTTCATCCCCCGACCCCCTCCTCGCCCAGCAGGAGGGCGAGTTCCTCGACGTCCCAGGCGCCCGGGGCGCGTACCTGCCAGCCGGCTGCCGCGCACTGCGCCATGTACTCGGTGTCCTCGGCGTCTTCGGCCAGGACGATTCCGATCTTAGGCCCGGGCCAGGCGAGTTCGACCGTGCGTGACACACCGTCGACGTCCCAGCTGGGCTTGCCTGCGGGGAGATCTCCGCGCTCCGCGAGCCGCTTGGCGAGTGCCGCGACCTCCGGGTCGCCCCATTTCGCCAGTTCGCCCACGACCAGCTCCCACGCGGTGCGCTCCACGGGGGTCAGGCCGTCGGCCGGTGCGGAGGGCTTGGCGGCGGTCGGCTCCTCGACCTCGGGCTGTTCGTCGGGCAGGGCGAGTCCGGTTCCCCTGACGTCCTCGCGCAGTGCGGGCAGCAGTCCGCTGACCGGGCCCGCCGTTGCGGCGAGCAGGGCGGCGTCGAAGGTGTCGAGGGTGGTCCTGGCGAGTGCCAGACCGTCGGCCTGACCGCCACCCGTCGGGTCCAGGAACTGGATGATGTTGCCCCAGCACAGCCATGCCTTCCACCGTCGCCGGTGCTCGGCCCGGTCGCCCTCGACGGCCTCCGGCCGGTCGTCGAGCACGGCCAGGGCGCTCCACCGCAGCGGCTTGCCCTCGGCGCGGCGGGCACCGACGGCGACGAGCGGCAGCCCCGAGTCGTCCTGGAAGGACAGCAGTTTGAGTCCTTGCCCCGAGACGGCCGACGCGGGTTCACCGCGCACGGCGGCGTCGATCCAGCCGACCGCCGTGACCGGATCGGCGTCGACGAGCTCCCGCCGGCGCAGGGCCGCCGGGACGCTGACGGCGAGCTGGGCGAGCTGCTGCCACTTGTTGAGCCGGGGATCGCGCAGGAACCCGAGCAGGGAGAGGATGGCTCCGCCGAACAGGAGCGTGTCCACGTCCGAGGGATCGCGTCGCGCCTTGCGCCACTGTTCGCGCATCAGCGCGCCGGGGCTGCCGACCGACGTCACGTCGTACGGCGGCCAGGCCGCGTCGGCGTCCGAGCCGGCGATGACGGCGGCCAGCGGGTCGAGTGGCGCGTCCGGGTCCGCCGCCGGTTCACCCTTCAGGGCACGGTCCCAGGCCGCGACGTCGTCCCAGGTGATCTGCCAGACGAGGATGCCGTCGGCGCGCAGCCGGGCACGCTTGGCCGCGTCGGCGGCGATGCGGTTGGTGCGGGCGGAGGCGTGCCAACGGTAACCGTCGAGGTAGACGGCGATCGGCAGCGGTGGCGCCCCGTCGGTGGTCGTCTCTCCCGCGACCGGCCGGAACAGCAGGTCCGGGCGGGTGCGGTAGCCGTGCAGGTCCTTCTGCGCGACGACCTCCCAGTGGACGTGGCTGCCGTCCGGCCGGGCGAGGGTGAACTGTTTTCCGTGCCTGCCGGTGGGCGTCGAGGCGTGGTCCGCCGACACCGCGTTGCCGGGGACTTCGAGCCATCGGTCGAGGCACTCGATGAAACGACGTTCCAGATCGCTCTCCGCCTGGTCGGCGAAGCGGAGTTCGGCGTCGGCGGAGTCCTTGCGGACGTCCCATCCGCTGCTGCCGTCGGTGCCCAGCAGGCTGTCCAGCAGCCACAGGGCTTCCTGCCGGTCGACGTACTTGTACTCCCGCTCCGGGGCGTAGCCGAGCAGACAGCGGTGGCAGGCGCGCCGCGGGGTGTCCTTGCACGGGCACTCCCTCAGCTCCCGCTGGGCGGCGGCGAGCACGGCCCGGAACTCCTCGCCGTCACGGTCCACGAGGCGTTGCAGATAGCCGGTGCCGCCGGGCAGGGCGTCGTAGAGAACGAGGTAGTTGCGGGTGAGGTCGGTCTCGCGGTCGGGTTCGGTGGCGGGCGTGGAGCGGATGTGCGCGGGGTCGCCGCCGTAGCGCTGGGCCAGACCGAGGTGGAGGGCGGCGGAGAAGGAGGCGAGGCGCTCGGGCACGTTCAGCGTGGCAGCGGGCAACAGGATGCGCAGGGCCTCCGTGCGGTGCTCGGTGGCGGTGATCACCGGCACGTCCTCCGGCGCCGCCTGCTTGTCGCGACGCCGGGTCGGGCACCACGCCCGGTGATGCGCCAGTTCGGCCCGGCCGAGCAAGGACTGGCTGAGCGTGTCCTGAGTGGGGCCGTGACCGGGCTCGCGGTCCGTGGCGCCCCCGCACCGCGGGCACACGGTGAACCCGGTGATGGCCACCTCTGCTCCGGCGAAGTAGGTGTCGTTGCGCCTTCCGTGCCGGCTCTTGCCCAGGTTGAAGCGACGGATGACCGCCTCGCGGACATGGTCCACGCCGAAGGTGGTCTTCTGGTGCCGCCAGGTCTGCCTGATGTCGCCCGGATCGATGTCGACGGCGGCGACGGTCGTGTACGGGGTCCGGTTGCGGTTGTCGTGGTCGTCGACGATCCGCGCGTCGTCCCGCTTGTCGTGGGCGGTGACCTTGCGGGGCACCACCACCCGGAAGAGGGCCGTGCGCCCGCCGATGCCGGGGCCGCCGCAGCGCGGGCACGCGGAGGTGTCCTGCTCCGCGTTCTCGCCGGTGCGGACGTGGCCGCATTCCTTGCACACCCGCCAGGTCCGGAGTCCGACGGGGGTGCCGTCGCGCGAGTCCTGACGGTTGGGGCCGAGTTCGAAGCCGTCGACGACGTGCCGGTAGCCGCGTACGTAGTAGGAGTTACCCGGGGCGAGTTCGGTGAGCGCGGCCTCGGCGGGCCGGTCGTAGGTACGCGGGTCGGTCTTCCAGCGCGCCTTGGGCGTCTCGTCCTTGTCCGCCGCACGGGCGTCCGTCGACCGGGTCCTACGCGCCGGTTCCTTGTAGCTGAGTATGGCTTCCAGTCGTACGCCGTCCTCGACGAGGCTGTAGTTGGGCAGCAGGCCGTGTTCGACGAGGAAGCTCTGGGCGTCCGTCTGCCCCATCTGTTGCAGAATCTTGGAGACGCCGGCCGCCTCGCGGCGGAGGCTGCGCTGCTCGCGCGCCTCGTCCTCCACGGCCTCCTGGAGCGAGTCGGCCGCGTCGTTGATCAGGGCGCGGCGCTGGAGGAGTTCGGCGCGTTCGGCCTCCCACGCCCGGATGGCACCGTCGATCACCTCGGCCAACTTGCCTTCGGCGTACCGCCGCAGCGTCTTGCGGGCGTCGCGGGAGACGCCCGAGCCGGGGACACCATCCATCTCGGGGAACAGGCGCAGGAACGCGTCCGCGAGATCCACACGTCCTTGCGTCGCCTTGCGGAACAACTGCAACCAGCCGGTACGGCCGACCAGTTGAGTGACCCGGTCGGGCATGGGCGGTACGTCCTCCAGGGCGCCCCGGGCGGCGCGGTCGATCAGGTAAGCGGTGAACTGGCGGCACAGCAGCTCCCCCGCGGACAGGAAGCATCCGGGCGGCAGGATGGGACCCGCGATCAGATTCCGCGGTTCGGCGAGGTGGTACAGCGCGCGGGGGCTGGTGTCGGCCAGCGTCACCATGAACGCGTTGCCGGTGGCCCGCCCCGCGCGGCCGACCCGCTGCACGTACCCGGCCGTGGACGGCGGCAGCGAGGCGAGGATGACCGACTCCAACTGGCCGATGTCGATGCCCAGCTCCAGGGTCGGCGTGCACGACAGGACGTTCGGGTCGGTGTGCTGGACGCCACGCTTGAAACCCTTCTCCACCTCCTCGCGTTCCCTGCGCTTGAGAACACCGGTGTGTTCGGCGGCGACCACGCTGTACGGCTCGGCCTCCCGGTAGAGACGCCGGTAGTAGTCGGAGCGGTAGTCGCGGGCCGCGCGTCCGCCGACCTCCTCCGAGGGCCGGGCGAGGGCTCCCTCGCACCGCTTGAGCGGGCAGCGCGTGCCCTGCCACACCGAGGCGCGCTCCGGCGGCACGGTCTGCGTCCAGCCGCACTCGGGGCAGGTGAGGGCGGCCCACGCGATCTGTTCGTCGTCCAGCGGGCGGACCCGGATGTGCCCGGGGGTCAGCCCGTACACCCCGTGCCCCTGTTGCTTGTCCGCCTGGTTGGTCCGCCGACGGGCCAGTGCGCCGATGTCGTCGAGGGACAACACCTCGAACAGTTCCGCCAGATAGGCCGCGGCCGTCTCCCGGTCCAGGCCGAGACACCGCTGGGTGAAGTCGACGTACCAGCTGTCCCGGGTGTTGACCCGTTCGAAATCGGTGCGTCCGCTGCGGGCGCCGACGAGGACGAACGCGGGAACCGCGGAGTTGCGGCCGAACGCGGGCATGCCAGGTTCGCGGAGGGTGGTGAGACGGGGGTGCCGGTTGCGGCCCTCCTCGTCTATGAACGGGTCCAGCCACCTGTGGTGGATGCCGCCGATCTGCCGGACGTGCTCCAGGAGCCCGCGCACATAGCCCTCGAAGTAGCGAAGCCGCTCCGGGCTGCCCTCGGCCGGGATGACGGCTTTCGGTGTTCCGGCCGCGTCACCGTCCCCCTCCCCCGGCTCCACGGCCATCGGCAGGAGCTCTCCCTGCTTCACTCGGAACAGCGACTCCGCCGCATTGGCCGCGGCCTCCGGATTAGGCAGATGAACCTCGGCGGCGACCGTGCGGGTCAGTTCGAGGGTTCGGCCCAGCCGGGAGTAGAGGCCGAACTCCAACAGGGTGTTGAAGGCGAGGCGCTCGCCGACCAGTTCCCAGGTGGACTCCGGGATGCGCTTCTTGCCCGCGAGCAGGCGCTTGACCGGGTCCACGTCGTGCAGGTCGGGCGGTACGACGGAGGCGAGGAGCCGCTCTTCCGGGACGGCGGCCCGGCTCACCAGGGAGGAGATCAGCTCGTTCAGCGGGACGCCGTCGGCCTCGAACTCCGGGCTGCCGCTGATGCGTTCCGTCAGCTGCTCGTGGATGAGGGAGCGCAGCGAGAACTTCCAGGAGCGGCTGGCCACGAAGCCGGCGCGGTGGGCGGCGTCCTGCACCGAGTCGTTGAAGATCAGGATCCTGCGGCGGTCACGCTTGTCCTTGTCCCGTTTCGGCAGTTCGCCGCCCGTGAACAGCTGAGTGACGACGACAGAGGCGAGCGGGGCGACACCGGCGCCGAGGAAGCGGATTCCCTGGGCCTGGCCGCAGGCCGGGCAGCGGTCCTGCTTGGCGTAGTCGCTCTGTTCCTGGTTGTCGAACCAGGTCCACACGTACACGCCGTTCTCGGGCGCGGGAGCGATATCGCCCCCGTCGAGCAGGACCTCGTCCGGGTCGAGCCTGCGCAGGGTCTTGCCGTTGTCCTCCAGGACCAGCAGGGTCGCGTCGTGCGCGGCACCCCGGCGAGCTCGGCGGGCCGTCCTGCGTGCCAGCAAGGCGCGGGCCTGCTCGGCCGCCTCCGCCGGGGTGGCCCGGATCATCGCCCGCACCCGGCCCTTGGCGGCGCCGCCCGCCACGCTGGCGCGGTAGATCTCGTCCGGCGCGTGCACTAGGTTCTGCGGGTTGCGGTCGGGGCAGATCGCCGCCCAGCCGGAGCGGCCGCAGTGCCGGCAGTAGGCGGCGGGCAGCCGTCCGGAGCGCTGCACCCGGCGACGCCGTTCGGTCTGTGCGGCCAGGGCGACGGCCCGCCGTTCCTCGTCCTCGCGATCCTGTTCGGTGAGGGCGGCCTGGTCCTCGTCCGACCAGGAGAAGACCGGTTCCGGCGCGACGAACCGCAGGACGCGCGACAGGGCCCGGAGCCACAGGTGGTTCTCCACGAGGAGCAGCGGCCGCTCCTTCTCCGTGGACTCCTTCGGGTCGCGCGCCATCGAGATCAGCGCCACGAACCGGGCGAGCGCCGCGGCGGCGGTCTCCGGGTCCTGTACGGCGGCGGCCCGCCAGGCCGACGCGGCGGGGAACGCCTGGAGCGCCTTGGCGGACGTGAGGGGCTCGTCCTTCGCGCCCAGCAGCGCGTGCGTGAGGGGATGGGCCAGCAGTCGCCGCCCCAGTTCGCGCGGGTCGGCCGTGTCGCACCCGACCGTCAGCTGGGCGACGGCGTCCATGCCGCCGGGCGTCCGCGCCGGGTCGGGCAGGGCGGCCAGGTCGGCGGGCGACGGCACGGGCAGCGAATGATCGACGGGAGACAGGAACTCCTCCACATCCCGCCGGTCCTCCCCCACCACGGCGTCGTCCGGGAACCGTGTCCCGAACACCTGCGAGGCCACGTCGAGCATGGCGCGGGGCCCGCCGGCGGCGCTGCCGGACCCGAGCGTCGCGGATGTCGCGACCGGACAGATCGACCCGAGCGGCCGTCCCTCCTCCGCGGCCCCCACGACGGCCGCGAGCCGCCGCAGCAGCATCGCCACGTCGGTGCCCTGCGCGCCGTCGTACGTGTGGAACTCGTCGATCACGACATACGCCAGATCGGCGTCCCGCCACAGCGGGGCGTCCTGCTGCCGCTGCAGCAGCAGATCCAGCATCTTGTAGTTGGTGATGAGAATGTCCGGCGGATTGCGACGGATCTCCGCGCGGTCCACCTCCACCCGCCCGTAGGGCGCGGTGCCCCGGGACGAGGCCTCGCCGATGTACAGCCCCGCCGTCACCTCGTCCAGCCGCCCGTCCCGCTCCATCTGCTCACCGAGGCGCCCGGCCTGGTCACCGGCGAGCGCGTTCATCGGGTACAGCAGGACGGCCTTGATGCCGGGCTTGCCGGCCGCCTTCGCCCGCCGGCAGTGATCGAGTACGGGGATCAGGAAGGACTCCGTCTTGCCGGACCCCGTACCGGTCGTCACCAGTGTGGGCTGCGGCTGGTGCCCGTCCTTGCTGGTCAGACGGGCGAACGCCTCTGCCTGGTGCGCGTACGGCGGCGGGAAGTCCGCCGGATACCAGTCCAGGTGCAGCTGCCACCCGTCCGCCGCCGGACGGAAGGGACGGCGGATCCGCAGATACGGCCCCCGGAACAACCCGTCGGCGGGATCGGTCAGGAAGTCCTCCAGGGCCTCCTGGGTATCGGGCTCGGCCAGCGCGAAGGTCGTCGTCAGATACTCGACCGTGGTGTCGCGCAGCGTCTGCGCGGCCAGTGTGGGTCTCATGACGCGCGGTGGCCCCCGTCTCCCGTTGTCGTCCGTCGATCGGAATCGATCACGTCCCACTCTACGAGCGGGCACCGACAACGGGAGCGGACAAGTCAGAGATCGTCCGGGAGCAGCCGGAAGGCCGGGTGGCCGGTCAGCGGTCGCATCATGCGGAAATGCCGATCGGTCGTGAACATGTCCGCCGTCTGATAGGCGGCCGCAAGCGCCACGTTCATCGCGTCGGCGAGCCCCACGCCCGCGCCGGAGTCAGCATCGGCATACCCACGCATGACCGCGATGGCGCCGCGCAGGTGAGGGGCTGTGTCGGGAACCGTGAAGCGGCGCGCCTCGGCCTGACAGGCGATGAAGTCCAGAGCGTTCAGAGCGGCCGCGAGCCCGATTCTCCGCGTCAGCAGATAGTCGAGCTCGGTGAGCACCAGGGGAGAAACCACGAGGTGGCCCACCCGGGCGAGGGCGCTCCTGTGGTCACTGTGGCGCGGATCCTTCGGTACGAACATCCGGTACAGGGCGTTGGTGTCAGCGATCGCGACCGGGACGTCACTCATCGCCGTCCTCCGGGATTCCCGCGCCGCCCATGCCCCGCAGCGTCGCTTCGATCTCGTCGTCATCGAGCACAGGTCCACCGAGGTCCGGGAAGTCCAGGTCACCCATCGGATCGGTGCGGAATGGATAGACAGGCTTCTCGTCCTTGCCCACGGGATCCGCGGGCGACGGAGGAGCGGTCTCGTCCGTCACCGGCGACAGTATGGCGACCGGCCGACCGTTCTTGGTCACGGTGATCCGCTCGCCGCGCTCGGCGGCGGCGAGGATCTTCGAGGCGTTCTGGTTGAACTCGCGAGCGGTCGTCTCCATGTACTACACCGTACTACCGCGCGAGCGTGTACTCAGCCCAGACGGTTTTGCCCGGTCCGTCCGGGCGCGGGTGCCAGTCCCAGCGGGTGGCCAGACCCGATACGAGGAGTAGCCCACGGCCGGCCTCATCGGCGCCGGTGATGTCCGAGGCGGGAGGGCGGCGAGGGAGGCGTTCGGCGCGGGTGTCGGTGACCTCGACGCGTACGGCGCGACCGTCGGCGGTCGCCTGGACGCGGAGACGGAAGTCCCGGCCGGGGACGTGGCCGTGCCGGACGGCGTTCGCGGTCAGCTCGGCGACGATCAGGACGATGTCGTCGTGGGGCGCGGTGCCGTACGAGATGCCCCACGCGTCCAGCCGTACGGCCGTCAGGCGGCGGGCGAGGCGGGCGCCGCGGGGCGTCGAGGTGAAGCTCATCTCGAAGGTGCCGTCGGGGGTGATGAGTTGCGTGAGGCCGATGGGGCTGTCGGGCTTGGTCGTCATGCCGATAACGGTCCCGTCGGTGGCGTAGCGTGACCAGTGGTGACGCACTGACGCGACCCGGTTGTACGCGCGGTGCGGCTACGAGTACGAGGTGCGCGGCGTGACGACGTCCCGGGGCGGGCGTTGGTCCGGGGAGGCGGTGCTTGGGATGACGGGTGTGGACAGGGATGCGGGTGCGGTTGCCCTGCCGGGCGGGGGCGGTGGAGCCGTGGTGAGCCTCGCGGACGGGTGGGAGAGCGGTGACGGGGTGGGGCGGCGGCCGGAGGACGAGGCCGGGAAGGGCGTGGTCTGCGCGTTCGGCAAGAACATGAAGACGCTGCGCCTACGGGAGGGGCTGGACCGCGAGGAGTTCGGCAGGCGGCTCGGATACTCGGCCGCGACGGTGGCCTCGTTCGAGCAGGGGCGGAGGATTCCGTCACCTCGGACGATCGACCGGGCGGATGAAGTGCTGAGCGCGGGCGGGTTGTTGAGCGTGTGGAAGGAGGAGGTGGAGCGGGCTCAGTATCCGGGGTTCTTTCAGGGGATGGCGGCGTTGGAGAAGGAGGCCATGGAGCTGCTCGCCTACGACACCCTCGTCTTCAAGGGCCTGCTTCAGACTGAGGAGTACATGAGGGCGCTGCTGAGGATGCGGCGTCCGGTCCTGGATCAGGAGACCATCGAGCAGAGGGTGGTGGCACGGCTGGCCCGGCAGGACATATTCGACCGGTGGCCTGCACCGTTGCTGAGTTTCGTGCTCGACGAGTCGATTCTCCGACGTCCGTACGGCGGAAAGGACGTACTGAGGGGGCAATTGGAGCATCTGCTCCTGATCGGCCAGAAGCGCAACGTCGCGATCCAGATTATGCCGCTGGACCGCGAGGAAAGCGCGGGCGTGGACGGGCCGTTCACCGTCGTCACACGCAAGGACGGCAAGAAGTTCGTGTACGCGGAGGCGCAGGGCACTGGCGCTCTTCAGACCGACCCGGAACAGACGGCTCTCGCCGCAGCACGCTATGGGATCATCCGATCACAGGCTCTCCCTACGCGAGAGTCGCTGGAGCTCGTCGAAGGGTATCTGGGATCGCTATGAACAACGCTGAGTCCTCGACCATTACCTCTGGCCTCGCCTGGTCCAAGAGCAGCTACAGCGGAGCCGAGGGCGGCGATTGTGTGGAGGTCGCCGCCGGTACGGCCGCTGTGCACGTCCGGGACTCCAAGGACGTCACCGGGCCCGTTCTCGCCGTGTCGCGTGAGGCTTGGGTGGGGTTCGTCGAGTTGATCTGACGCTCATAGGTTGCGAGAGCCCCGCCGGTCCAGGTCGGACCGGCGGGGCTCTCGTCAGTCTCCCGGGTGCCGCGTGTCACCGGGTTCCCAGCCGGCCTCGCGCAGGCGACGGGTGAACTCGGCGTGGGCGGCGCGCATCTCGGCCTTGCGGTGAGCCCGGTAGAGGGGGCCGGTGTAACCGTCCGGGACCTTGTACTCCTCCGGGAAGGCCTCCGGCGAACTCAGCTGCTTCCATGCCTCCTTGGGCTGTCCGTACCCGTACTGCTGGTGTGCCTTCGCGATACGTCGGCCCGTCGCGTCGAACCACATGTTCTCCTCGTACTGCTGGAGCACGGGGAACCTGGCGTCGTACATGGCCACCAACTCGTCGGCACTGATGCCGAGCCATACGGCGACGAGGGAGTCGATCTCGACCAGGGCCGCGCGACGGGTGAACTCCGTACGGAGGGGGGTGTCGCGGGTCCAGGTGGGGGATACGCCGTCGGTGAGTGACGGCGTGCCCTCGGGCCACGCGGTGGAGGCGGCCCAGGTGTCCTGTTGCCAGGTGGAGTCGTACAACTCTTGCCAGAGGCGAGCGTAGGCGTTGGTCTGGCAGTTGAGGCGGAGGGTGCGGAGGAGTAGGGCCTGCTCCAAGGGATGGTCCGCCGTCGGTGCGGGCATGACCTCGGCCTCGCCCTTTTGAAGGTCGGAGCGACCGGTTGCACGCAGGAAGTAGTCCAGGGGCAACGAGGCCCAGAAGCCCGCAGTGAGCGCGGTCTCCCTAGCTGTGGCCAGTGCGGCGCTGTGCACCATGTGCACGTGCGCCGGACCAGGCGGAATCAAGGCAGCGTAGAGACTCCGCTCAGTATCGGATGCGATCTGGCGGCGCCATGCCACACGGAAGAAGCGAGAGTACGGGCGCTCAGCCCAACTGCCGAGTGCGACCTGCTGCTCGTCCTTGTGGTCGGAAAGCGCCTGCAATACGTCAGCCACTCGCTCATCGTTCCGTAGTTCGTCGAGCAATTCCTCATCGATCCAGGCACGCCGGGCAAGGGCGGCAAAGTAGTCCGTGGCTGAGCAGGAGTCGGAGCGACGGTAGTTGGTGCGCGGCACTTCGTCTTCGGAAAGCTGGGCTGGGTTCCAGGGCTCCACTTGGAGTGAAGTCCGGGCGCCTTCGATCGGCCGCTTGAAGAATGCCGTGCCCACCCCAATCATTGGCCCTTGGAGGATCACGTCGTTCCAGGAGCCTGCCGGACCAGAGTCCCACGTGAAGTAGCCCGCTGTGCGGTCGTTCTTCTCATGGAAGCCGGGGCCAATACGCGGACCGAGTGCGGCAAGACGGCGCGGCCACTTCGCGAGAGCCGAGATGGCCAACTCTTCGGAGCGTGTCACAGGGTAGAGGAGCTTGGCCTGCTCGACCGGTAGCGGATTCTCCTCGCCTGCCAGCTCACGCCATTCAGCCAGGCGTTCGGCGTCCACCGTGACGATGCGCTGCAAGTGCGGCCGCAGGTCCCATTTACCCCCGTCCTTAACACCTGGCACAGGGCCCTTACCGTCGTGGCGGGCAGACTTGACCAGGACGCTGGGGTGCAGGAGCCAGCTCATGTGCTGGAAATGGACATCCCGGTCGCTGCCGTAGACATTGACGCTGAAGTGAGTGCTATGGCCCACGGGTTTGGTGAACAAATAGAGTTGATTCACGAAGTCCGCATGGAACCGCAGATGGCGATAGGCAGCTTTGCGCAGCACACCTTCCTTCGCCCCAGTCAAATGCGTCGACGGATGAATAATCCCCGCCGTCCCCCGCCCCCCAATGGCCCGCCACCCCAGCAACATGAACGCCCGATACAAATCCGGCTGCGTCCCCACCAGCTCCGGATACGTATCCACCGACGCCAGGAACCCGGACATCGCCGCATGGTCCGCCAGCTCACCCATAAAAGCCGACCGGACCCCAGGCCACCCCATCACATCGGCCTTGCGCTCGTCCCACGCCTCATTGCTCGGCTTCTCGGACAGTTCGAACCACGGCTCGAACTCGGCGAGGACCCCGCTCTCCTTCCACTCCTGCTTGACCCACGGCGGATTCCCCACCATCAAGTCGAACCCGCCCTCCGCGAACACATGCGCGAAGGTCAACTCCCAGTGGAGAAAGCCCCGTTCCTTGGCGATCCGCGTCACCGTCCCGTACCAGGGGAACGTGTACCCGAGATCCGCCGGCTTGGCCCAGGCCGTGGCCTCGATCATCTTCTGGTCGAGCTCGTGCTCCTTGGCATCCAACTGGTCGAGACTCTTGACCCCCTCGAAGGACAGCAGCGACACCTGCTGCCCCTCCCCCGTGTCCACGTCCACGCGCCCGACGACGGCTTCCGCGAACTCGATCCAGTCGTCGAGGGACTTGAGAGCGACCCGCCGTCGGGAGTCGCCCTTCTTCAGGGCCGTACGGTCCTCGCCGTTGGGCCGGTACTCGAACTCGTCGGAGCCGTCGAGGAGCCCGATCTCCTCCAGCGGCCAGAACCACAGCGCGCACCACGCGTCCATGACCTGCTTGAGCCGCCAGTACGGCGTGCCCGTGCGGTTCAGAGCGTCCAGGACGGCGTCTCGGTCCATCGGCTGACGGCCGCCCTGCTCAGAACCCTCCCCCTCCCGGGGAATCGCCGCACCCCAGACGTCCACGTGCCGCGAGATCTCCTGCTCGGAGAGCTTCAGCCGCATGACAACGAGGTCCCACAGGTACTCGACCCGCCGAGCGAGCCTCATCAGCCGCCCGGTCTGCGTCTTCTCCCCGGGCTCAGAGTCCTCATCCGCAGCGGTCCGGGCCGAACCGGCCCCGCCTCGGCGCCCGACATCCGCACCCGTACTCGCACCCGCGTCGTCGACGTCGCCCCCGGCCGAGTCGAAGTCGAACGCGACCGGCTCCCAGATCTCCAGCCCGAGATCGAGCGCGCCCTGTCCCAGCCGGGCGTCCTTCTCCTCCCGCGCCTCCCGCGTCGGGGCCGTCTTCTTCTGGACCGACCGCTTCGACTCCCCCTTGGGATTGCGCCGCATCGCCGAGCGCCACTTGCGCATGGCCTCGACCAGCTCGGGCTCCAGCCAGTCGACGACGTCACCGTCCACCACGGCCTTGACGGTCTCCTCCGGCGTGCCCTTCTTCAGCGTCCGCAGGCCGACCTTCTCCCCGATGGACCCCCACCCCATCGCGGGCAGCAGGAACTGGTGGACCTCGCGGGCCTTCAGCTTCTCGCCGAGCGGCACATGCCTCGGCCGTTGCGGGTCCTTCGTCGTCAGCCAGCCGCCGTCGCGCAAGGTGTTGCCGGGATACACCTTCCGCGCCGCGCCGATCAGCGAGTTGCCGCGGTGGAGGTGAAGGCCGTACCAGGGCGCCTTCATGCCCCGGTACATGGTGTTCAACCACAGGGAGATCTCGGCGAGTTCGACCGCCGTCTCGTTCAGGTCCACGCCGTAGGCGTTGTGCAGCGCGATGTACGCCTTCACCTTCTGCAACTCGCGCTGGTAGTCCTCGGGGTCGATCTCGACGCCCCGCTCGCGCTGCGCCAGCCGTAGATACAGCTCGGCGAGCTGGTTGACGGCCTCGTTGAGGAACGCGCCGGACCCCAGCGCCGGTTCGCACACGCGCCACCGCAGCACGTCCGCCGCGTTGACCCACGCCTTCTCCGGCTCCTTGGGATCGACCTCGCCCTTCTCGTCGAGCCGGAAGCGCAGGGTCTGCTCGACGGTGGCCTGGGTGAGGGACTCCGGCGTGTAGTAGGACGCGCTGGTCTGGCGGTCGCGGCCGGCCAGACGGTAGACGTACGACCCGACCTTGCGCGGCACCGGCACCCGCTCGTGGGTCTCCGGGTTGATCTCCGTACCGACGAACACGCTGTCGTCCGGGCCGTCGGGGTAGCGCCCCGAAGCGACCTGGCTGGCCCTGATCAGCCAGGAGCCGCCGCTCGGATCGCCGCCCTTGGCGACCTCGTACAAGGGCTCGTCGGCGATGAAGCCGGAGTACGACATCAGGCCCTCGTACACCGCGCCGAGGTGGTTGATGCTGAGGTTGGCGTACGAGATGAAGCCGCCGCGTCCGCCGCGCCCGCGGCCCTCGACGACGGTCAGGTTGCGCAGCACCTGGTGCAGGACCTTGTTGCGCAGGCGCAGGTCGAGGCAGCGTGCCGAGTCGGCGATCGTGCCGTCGGGGGCGATGTCGTCGGGGTGCGTGATCTCCTGGTCGACGAGCTTGATCGAGGCCGGGTCGAAGAGGCGGGACTTCAGCGCCTCGATGCGCACGCCTTCGTAGCCGTCGTCCTCGGACAGTTCGGCGGACTCGTCGGGCAGGTCACGCAGGGCCTCCCGTGAGGTGATCGTGTCGGCGACCGGGTGACCGGTGAAGACCTTGTCGAACAGCAGGGCCAGGGAGTCGTGGAAGTGGTGACGGTCGCGGGAGGCGCTGGACAGCTTCTCCTGGACGGCCAGTTCACGCAGCCGGGCCACGCTGTAGCCCTGGACGTACTCCTCGCTCTTCATCGGGAGGATGTCCAATTCGGGACGGGCCTCCGCGTAGAGCAGGAAGAGGATGCGGTAGAGGTAGCGCAGCGACTCCTTGGTGAGCAGGTCCGGGAGCGCGCCGCGCTCGGCGAGCGGGCCGGGGAGCCACTCGGGGAGGTCGTCGGGCCGGACGCCTTGGTGGGCCGCGAGTTCCAGAACCTCGTTGGCGATCAGCTGGACGGACTTCTTCAGGCCCTCGCGCAGGTCGCTGGTCACGCCCACGGAGTGGTCGCGGGACTCCGCCACCAGGCGGGCGATGTCGTCGTCCCCGCCGTCCTCGGCCGGACGGAGCGACCGCGCTCCGAAGAGGGCGGCGATCACTTCGAGTTCACCGGCGGTCGCGCCCTTGACGCCCTTGCGGGGCAGGGCGATCTCCAGGCTGACGGCGAGATGGCGGCCGCGCGCGTAGTTGTCCCGGTCGGCGAGGACCATGACCCCGCCGAAGAGCAGCAGGGCGTAGCGGGGGGCGTTGTCCGCGGCGAGCAGCCAGGCGGCGAGGTCCGTGACCGTGGTGAGCGTCTTGCCGGACGCCACGCGGACGGGTACGGCGAGGCGGTTGGCCGAGCCCTCGCCCCGCGTTCCGGCGATGTCGTCGGCGAAACCGCCGGTCAGGACGACGATGCCGGGCTCGCTGTGGGCCACGGGCACGGCGACGGGACCGGCGGCGCCGTGCACGGTGAGGTGTCCGGGGCGGGGCGTGAAGCCGAGGGCTCGCAGGACGCGTACGTGCCAGGCGTTCAGGCCCGCGCGCCACACCTCCTCCGGGCTGTCGCCGTACGGGCGCGGCGCGGCCTCGGGCTGGAAGGCGGGCGGCTCGTCGGTGCCGGTGTGGGCCTTCAGCGCCTCGGTCGCCACCTGGTGGGCGGCGACGGCCTCCGGGTCGGGCAGGAGGTTGAACTTTTCGGCCTCGCCGCCCACCGTGATGCGCACGTCGAGGTAGGGGCCGGTGAGGTCCCGCAGGCCCTGCCGGGGTGTGGGGCGGCCCTGCCGCTCCTCGGCCGCCCACTCCTTCAGGCGGCCGCTCTTCAGCTGCTTGGGCAGGATCTCGTCCAGGTAGAAGGACGGGAAGTACTCACCCTCGTTGACCAGAGCGTCGAACTTCACGCTTGCTGCTCCTGCCGGATCGCTTCGGTGGTGGGTCGGGTGGTCATGAACTCGGCTCCAGGACGGCCAGGATCCGGATCATCGGATCGCCCGTCGTACGCAGGCGGGTCGCGGCCTTCTCGAGGTTCTCCGCGGCCCGTTCACGTGCGGTGCGTCCACCGCTGAAACCGGGCAGCGGCTGCTCCAGCCAGTGGCCGACCTTCGCCTCGTACTCCCGCAGCGGGCGGTCGATGTGCTCCTCCGCCTCTTGCCTCCGGCGGCCCGTCTCGCGGCGGGTGGCGGCCACGGCCGCGGGCACGTACCGCTGGAGCGCCGCCGGGTCGCCCTGGGCGAAGTGGTCCGGCATGTCGGGTCCCAGGCCGAGGTCGGCGAGGAGCGGCCGGGTCAGTTCCCGTACGCGGTGCTCGTCCTCGGGCCGGTCCAGGTGGTCGACGGCCAGCCAGGTCACGACCGTGGGACGGCCGTCCTGGTTGGACCACACCCCCTGGGTGAGGAAGACCGGCTCCGGGACGCGGGTGCGGTCCACCTGGATCACGGGCGCCTGCTGGCGGCCCAGCTGGACCAGGACCTTGTCCGTGATCCACTCCAGGACGGGGTGCAGTTCGCCGACGTAGTGGGCGTCCGGCCAGAGCGACTGGGAGTCCGCGTCCTCGCGGGCCCGCCGGAGCGAGTCGGCCGCGTCCTCCCGGCTGAAGGTGAGCTTCATGCGGCGGGTAATGGTGTGGTCGCGCAGATAGCTCGCGGGCAGGACGTCCAGGCGGTCGGCGAGATCCTCCGGTGTGTCGAAGCTGAGGTCGGTGCCCTTCACGGTGGTGTCCAGGCGGAACGGCTCCAGGTCGGCGAGTTCCTCCAGGCCGGCCAGGACGTAGTCGCGGCGGTCGGTGAACAGGCGCAGCTCCTGGACGACGCGAGGTGGGGCGTGCTCACCCACTCCGGTCGCCGCCTCTCCGGTCGTCTCCTCGGCCGTCGCGTCCGGGGTGTCGCCGAACTCGAAGCCCGCGTCCTCCTCGTAGTCGTCGTCGAAGTCGAAGCCGAGGTCCGTGTCGTCGTACGGATCGGTCCCCGTGCCGAACTCGGCGTTCAGCTGCTGGGCGAGGGGCAGTTCCGCGGGCACTTCGCCGTCGTCCAGGGCGTCCGGGGAGATGGTCTGGAGATCGTCGACGGCCTGCTGCGGGGCCTCGCCCTTGAGGAGCGCCTCCATGACGCGCGTCTCCTCACGGTCGCCGTCGTTCTCCTTCGTCGCCGCTTCCACGGCGCCGAGGACCGTGTGCACCTTCTCCTCACGGGCGAGGACCTTCTCGGCGATGTCCGTGTCGTCCAACGCCCCCTCGACCGCCGACTCCAGGATCATCGCGCGGAACTCGGGCGGCCGGGTCTGCCCGTACCGGTCGATGCGGCCGTTGCGCTGCTCGACCCGGATCAGGCTCCAGGGCAGGTCCCAGTGGATGAGGTGGTGGCACTGGCGGTGCAGGTTGACGCCCTCGGAGGCGCCGTCGCCGGTGAGCAGCAGACGGACGTCGCCGCCCGCGCGGGCGAACTCGTCGACGTACTCCATCTGGACCCGGTCGGAGATCGCTCCACCGCTGTACATGACCTTGACCGCGGCCCTCGCGTCCGCCTTCGCCTTCCAGCCGAGCAGCGGCGGAAGCACCTCGCCCAGCCAGTCGAGGGTCTCGCGACGCTCGGAGAAGACAACCGCGCGCGTGGGGCTGCCCGCTCGCACGCCGATCCGGTCCAATTCGTCGACGAGACCTGCCAGCTTGGAGGTGGCGGTCCGCCAGCCGCCCCCGGCGGCCGCGCGGTCGATGGCGCGGGCCAGCTCCATGAGGCGCAGGAGTGACGCCGCCTCGGGTGTGCTCACCTGAAGCTCGGACAGCGGCTCATCGGTGATCCGGTGCCGCTCGGGCAGGGTGTGCCCGGTTTTGGCGAGCCGTTGGCGGGCCGTGACGAACAGGGCGCGGTGGGAGGACAGGAAGGACTTGAGAAGGACGTACGGGAAGAGACGGTCCTCCGCCCCCGCCTTCTGGTCCGGTTGCCTCAGCCAGCGCTCGGCGAGTTCCTGGAAGACCTGTTCCTCCAGGTCCTTGGCCTGGCAGCGCACGGGACGGGAGCCGCCCCGCGGTGCCCAGTGCCCCTTCAGCTGCTGTGCGACCTCGGCGCTGACCTTGGTGCGGCGCAGCATCAGGTGGCCGAGCTCCTCCGGCTTCGGGTTCCGCGGATCCTTGACCGCCATGGGGTCGAGGAGGCGGATCAGGCCGGTGAAGGCGGACATGTCGCCGTTATGCGGGGTGGCACTGGCCAGGATCAGCGCGTCCGTGCGTTCGGCGAGCAGGTCGGCGAGGGCGCGGCGGTCGCTGCCCTGGTTGATGAGGTTGTGGGACTCGTCGATGACCACGGCGTCCCAGTGGATGTGCTCCAGCCACGGGCGATAGCGCCTGGGATTCTTGAGCGTGTCCATGGAGATGATCACGCGCTTGTAGTACGTGAACGGGTTGCGGCCCGCCGGGATCTTCCGCTCGATACGGGCGATGCCCGCGCTGTCCAGACGGACGAGCGGGAGGGAGAACCGGGTCCACATCTCGTGCTGGAACTGTTCCAGCACGGGCGCCGGCGTGACGACGAGAATGCGCTCGCCGCGCCCGCGCCGGATCAGCTCACCGAGGATGACGCCGATCTCCAGGGTCTTGCCGAGGCCGACCACGTCACCGATCAGGAGTCGGGGGCGGAGTGGGTTCGCCAGGGCCTTCTCCGCGGGACGCAGCTGGTAGTCCATGCGGTCGAGAAGGAAGCCGTCGGTCAGCGCCAGACGGCGCTCGCGCTGCGGCAGCGGCGTCTTCCGCAGGACGGCCTCCAGGAACAGACGACTGCGGCGGAAGTGCGGTGAGCTGTCCGCGACGAGCCTGGTGTTCTCGGGTCGCAGGACGCGATGCCGGTCCATCGTGGGTACGAGGAAGCGGGCTTCCTGGCCGCGCACGAGGTCGGAGGCGCCGACGGCCTCGATCAGGCACTCGCCGGGTCGTAGCTGCTTGCTGTTGCGGACCATCCACTCCTCGTCCCGCACCTCGATCACCGTGCCGGCGGGAGGAGGGCCTTCGGGTGCGGGCATGGAGGGTCCTTTCGGGTGGTGCGAGGTGGTGTCGAGGGTAGCGCTGTGAGGGCGCAGCGAGGTGGCTGTCCGCGAGGCTGATCTGGCTGGTCACGCCGACACAGCGCGGCCTCACATCGACACAGGCCCCGGGGTCCTGAGAGCAGTCGCCTCGTGCTTACAGATCCGCTCGGTGCGCATAGCGCTCACGCAGGCGGACCGCGACCTTCTGCGCTGCTCGGGGCGGTGCCTTCCGGGCGGTGACCTCAGGTTCCGGTTCCGGTTCCGGTTTCGCCGCCTCGTCCGCCGGGCGCGGGGGCGGGAGGGGATAGCTCGTGGGGACGGGCATGACGGGCTGCGGCGCGGGGTCGACGAGTGTCGGCGGGTGGCCGCCGGTCGGGTCCGGCTGGTCCGCGGTCTCCACGGCCCACTCGATCTCATCCGTGTCGACGATGCCGTAGAAGTCGGGGTCGACATCCGGCAGGATCGCGTCGACAGCCTTCCGGGCCAGCTCCTGGACCTCCGGGTCGACGTGGTCGGAGGGGACCCCCGGAGGCAGTTGCGGGGTCAGGCCCGCGGCCTCGACGAGCTCCTTGAGCTGCCGCGCCGCGACCTCGGGGGGAAGATCGGCATCGATGAGCAGCTTGAGCAGGCTGCTCTCCACCGCGTCGAGATCAGGGCGCTGCGACGGAAAACTCACCAGTGTCTTGGCGAGCAGCGGGAGGAACGGCGATGCGATGCCCTCCCACTTCGGCTCCGACTCCGTCGGGCCGTGCGGGTACGGCGACCTGCCGGTCAGGGCGAAGAAAAGTGTGGCACCGAGTGCGTACACGTCGGCGGGCCTGCTGGCGCGCTTGGCGTCCAGATACTGCTCCAGCGGCATGTAGTCCCGGGTGCCCATCCTGGTGTGGGTCTTCGTCAGCGCCTGGCTGGACGCCCGCTCGATCAGGACCGCCAGTCCGAAGTCCAGCACCATCGGCCCGTCCGGGCCCAGGACCACGTTGTCCGGCTTGAGATCGCGGTGCAGCAGGTTCGCGCCGTGGATCGCGCGCAGGGCGTCCACCAGGGCCAGGCCGAGCGCCGCGTAAGGGCCCAGGCCGAGGGTTCCGGCCTTCTTCACCATCGTGGCGAGAGAGGGGCCCGCGATGTAGTCCATGGCGAACCACGGCCGGGCGACCGACGGGTCCTCCTCGAAGGCGATCAGCGCCGGCACCCGGTCGCTGACCACGGCCCGCACCGCGTCGATCTCTCTGCCGAACCGCTCCCGGTACTGCGGATCGCCGTCCAGCAGGTCCTGCTGGATCATCTTGACCACGACGAGCCGCGGCCCGTCGCCCCCGGCGACCTCATCCGACTCGACCATGTTGTACGCCGCGGCCAGATCGCCCGAGGCGCCGTCCAGGAGGATCCTGCGCGCCAGATAGGCGACGCCCATACCTCCCGCGCCGAGCCGGGCCAGCAGTTCGAACGGCCCCACCACACGAGGGTCCGCATCGGTGTCCAACGGCTCCATCGGCGCTCTCGTACCCCCACGCTCGCGTCACGGCCTTCACCCCGGCCACCCTGCTCTCGATCAGTCTACGGGTGTACCCGGGCGGGCACAGACGGCTGAGAACCAACCGCGTGGCCTGCCCAAGTGGCCATATTCAACCGGTCGTTCGCCGGCGCTGCTATAAGGTCACCGCCACGCGATCATGCGGTGTGGGCTGACGGGGAGGGACGCCATGCGAGCCTGGGTGGTGCGCGCGGGAGAACACGGCGAGCGGGAGCGTGCGGCGCTGGACGAGGGGATTCTCCTCGTCGGCTGGCTCGGGCTCGGAGATCTCGCCGAGACCCGTACCCGGGACGACATCAAGGCGGCCGTGGCCGCCGCCTACCCTGACGAAGGCCCGTACACGGTCGGGAACTGGACGGGGCAGCTCTACCGGTTCGTCCACGAGATCCAGCCCGGCGACCTGGTCGTGCTTCCGCTGAAGTCCTGGCTGGTGGCCATCGGTCGGGTGACCGGCGACTACGAGTACCGCTCCGCGGCGGCGGACGGGATGCGCCATGTACGCCGGGTGGAGTGGCTGGTCACCGACATCGATCGGCAGAAGTTCCAGTCCGACCTGCTGGACAGCATGGGTTCCCTGCTCACGGTTTTCGAACTCAGCAGGTTCGGAGCGGCGGAACGCGTGGCCGCGCTGGCCGAGGGCCGGCCCGACCCGGGACGGCCCGACGCGGACGAGTTCGCGGCGACTCTCACCGAGCCCGCCAAGCTGTTCGAGGAGGTGCGTCGGCGCAGCGCCGACGAGCCCCTCACTCTGTCCATCCGGGACTTTCTCGCCGTATGGGGTGTCCAACGACGTCACCCGGCGGCCACCGAACAGATCGGGAACGACCTGGAGGCGCGGGGCCTCGTCACCATCCCGCCCTTCACCGAGGGCACTCTGGACAGCCAGATCGCGGTGCTGGCGGGCGGGGCCGAGCCGGACGAGTCCGGGACCAGTGCGGTGACCCGGCTGTCCGGCAGCACGGTTCGGTCGCCCGCGGTGCGGAGTGCCGCGCACGCCGCCGTGCATCTGGCGGAGGAGGAGACCGAGACGCAGACCGTCGCGTACCGGGTGAGCAACGTCGACTCCGCGAACCGTATGCCCGAGTCGGTACGCGTCGGGGACAGCATCGGGACCGCCATGACGATCATGGTGTTGCGCGGTTACAGCCAACTGCCCGTCCTCGACGCGGACGGGCGGCTGCGCGGGGTCGTCAGCTGGGAGTCGATCGGGCGTGCCCGCATGTCGGATCCGAACGCCGGCCTGCAGGCCGCGACGGTCCGGGGGCAGGAGGCGGACCGTTCCGACGACCTGCTCGACTGGATCGGAACCATCCAGCAGTCCGGGTACGTCCTCGTGCGCGACCACGACCACAAGGTCTGCGGACTGATCACCGCAGCCGACCTGACGGTCCAGTTCGGCACGCGCGTGCGTCCCTTCGTCCTGGTGGAGGAGATCGAGCAGCGCCTGCGCCGGGTGGTCGACCGGTGCATTCCGCTCGACCGCATCCGCGCCGTCGTCCCTCGCCACCGCGCCTCCCGGGTGCACTCCGCCGCTGATCTCAGCTTCGGAGCGTACGGATACCTGCTCAAGGTCCCCGAGAACTGGGCCGCGCTCGGATGGGGCATCGACCAGGAGCACTTCCTGACGGCGCTCGAGGACTGCCGCAACTTCCGCAACGACCTGATGCACTTCAGCCCCGACCCCATCACCGACGCCCAGCTGCTTCCCGCGCAGGGGCTCCTCGAACTGTTGCGTTCAGTGGATCCTCAGGTCTGATCGAAAGTCGCCACTAGCAGATCTCCATCCGTACTGTGCTTCAGAACGGTTGATCTCGACATCTGTGGGGCAGGCTTTCGGGGCCGCAGTTCGTACTACGCCAGCATGATCGAAGCGATACATGCAGATGTGCTTCCGGAAGACCGCGCACGCTGCGTCCCGGGACACCCCTGCAGCGTTTACTCGGGGGCGGACATGGGGGTTGGCACGTGGATCGACCGGCTCATCTCCGATTTCGGTACGCAGTGCAAGCAAATCCTCGGTGTAGGCGAGCATGAGGCAGGCATCCGCAGCGCGGTGGAGACCCTACTCGGCTCGGCAGCCGAGGAGTTGGGTCTACACCTTCGCCTTCACCCTGAGGCTCGCCTGACGGACCTTGGCGTTCGTCCAGATTTCGCGGCAAGCCTCGGCGAAAATAAGCAACGAACCTTTGGCTATGTGGAGTTGAAGAGCCCGAAGAAGAGAGATATAAGCCCGGGCGGCCTGCGCGGAAAGGACAGGAAGCAGTGGGAAGCCATGTCTCGCCTTCCGAACGTGATCTACACCAATGGGCAAAGTTGGTTTCTTTATCAGAACGGCCAGCAGCAGGGAAGCACTATCCACCTGGAAGGCGATATATATCGAGCCGGACGTCGATTACGTGTATCCGGTACCACGGCTTCCGAATTCGAGCGTATGCTCCGCGACTTTCTTTTCTGGCAGCCCGACCCACTGACCACAGTACGTCAACTGGTCACCAATATAGCGCCTCTGTGCAAGCTCTTGCGGGCTGAGGTACACGACCGACTCCGGGAAGAAGAACGACTCGGCCGCACCAGTGGAAATCGACGCGGCGCGGGACACCCGTTCACTGAACTGGCGCAGACGTGGGAAAATTTTCTCTTCCCACACACCGACGAGCGTGACCATAAGACCGCTTTCGCTGACCGCTATGCGCAGACTGTTACCTTCGCGCTCCTCCTCGCACGCGCCGACGGCATAAGTTTGATCGATCACAGTCTGCACGAGGTCGGAGAGCTACTGGGTGCCGATCACACAGTGATGGGAAAGGCGCTTCAGATTCTCACCGATCATGTCAGCCAGCAGTTCAAAAACAGTCTCGACGTATTGGTACGGGTAGCCGATGCAGTGAACTGGGATTCTATACTTGAACATGATCGGGATGCCCACATAGTTCTCTATGAGCACTTCCTGCAGGAGTACGATCCTGAACTTCGCAAGGCTTCGGGTACCTACTACACACCTACCGTGCTGGTAACGGAGATGGTGCGCCTGGTCGACGAACACTCATCGACTACCTGGCCAGCCCGGACGACCGCTCCTGGAAGAGCGGGAACCCTGTCCGCCCCTGAAGAGGATTCTTCATCGGAGCTTCGACCGGCAGTGGGTCATAGCGGATAGTCGCGTCATCGATTACCCCCGGCCAGGAATCTGGGACGCTGATCGCGCTGACCAGCTGTTCCTCATCGAGCAACACAGTCGGCCAATAAAATCCGGACCCGCCATAATCTTCTCCGCTTTGATTCCGGACATGCATTGCTTCAACAATGATGGCGGTAGAGTACTACCCTTGCGGCACGCAGACGGCTCACCCAATCTCGCTCCCGGCCTATTGGAGCACCTGGCGAACGCATACGGCATTGCCCCGGTCTCAGCAGATGACTTAGCGGCATACATCGCCGGGGTCACCGCACATCCAGCCTTCACGCAGAGGTTCGGTGGGGAACTCAATTCTCCAGGCGTCAGAATCCCGATCACGGCGGACCGTGAGTTGTGGCTCGACGCCGTGCGCATCGGCCATGAAATAATCCGGGTAGCAACCTTCGGCGAAACTTCCAACGACCGAGAAGACGAGGCCGGTGAGACGGGAGAACCTGTCACGTACGCAGTGCCCGTCGACCCGTCGTATATGCCCTCTTCTCTTTCCTACGACTCCGAACGTCAAGCGCTGCTGGTCGGCACGGGAGTCTTCCGGGGCGTCACTGAACGTATGCGTCAGTACGACGTAGGCGGCCGAAACGTACTGGACAGCTGGTTCACTGCACGCTGCGGTAAACCCAAGGGACGCAACCTCACTGATTTGGACTGGATGAGAAGTGAGCGCTGGAAACCGCGATGGAGCAGTGAGCTCATTGAGATCCTCAAGGCCCTTCAACCTCTCACGAGGCTCGAGCCATCACAGGCATCCCTGTTGGAGCATGTCCTGAACGGGCCGCTGATCGACGTAGCCGAGTTGAGCCGCCGCGGAGTGCTTCAACCTCCGGCCTACACGAAGGCGCCGAGGCAGGCGAACGCAGACGAGGAAATGTTGCCCGGTATGAACGATCTTGATGGGCAACCACCTCCTCCGGTGCAGCCACTGGATCCCGCACCGCCAGAAAGGCTGACCAATCCGACACCTCAGTTACGCAAGAAGCAAAACTTGCAGGCACAGTTGAGGCGGCATCCTCCAGCCTGACACCACGGTTGCGTCATGAGCGAGCACAAGTGCAGATGCTTCTTGATCTATGAGCTTGACCAAGCTGACTATGACCGGAGCAGAGGAGCATCTCCGACACAGGCTCCAGCAAGATCACAAGGTCGGCTCGGAGCGGTCACGGCAGACGAGTCGGGCTGTACGCCGGGTTCTGTCGCCCGGTCGCCTCGCGGCGGCCGGGGAGACGGCCATCCATCTAGGGCCGGCGTTGCCGCCGGCCTCGTGCGGTCTACCCGCGGACTCGGGCGGGCAGCCCTCGAACGTCCGCGCAGAGTGCGTTTTACCGCGCTCCTTTTGACCTTGCTCCGGGTGGGGTTTACCTAGCTGCCCAGGTCACCCTGGGCACTGGTGGTCTCTTACACCACCGTTTCACCCTTACCGAGGACCGAGGTCCCCGGCGGTCTGTTTTCTGTGGCACTGTCCCGCGGGTCACCCCGGGTGGCTGTTAGCCATCACCCTGCCCTGTGGAGCCCGGACGTTCCTCGGGAAGCCCCAGGGGGCTCCACGCGGCCGTCCGCCCGGCTCGTCTGCCGTGTGGACCATGTTACCGGGCGCGGGCCCGGTCTCGGTCCGGCCGGGGGTCCGGAGGGAGTCCGGTCGATGGTCCGGCCCGCGGCGGAGCCGCTGTACGAGGCCCCGCCGCCCCTCGGGTGACGCGGCACCGGGCGGGTGGTCGAACCCCGGACCGGACCAGACCGGAGCCCGGCACAGGGCGGGTGATGGCCGACCCGAGCCGGAGACATACACGGACGCCTGGCGGCCGGCCCTGGCCGGAGGCACACACCTCGCCTGCAATCTCCGTGGACAGAGCATCTAGCCCGGATCGGACGCCGACCCCGGCCGGCCGGCCGATCCCGGTTCGGAGCCCGGCCCGCCGCCCCGTGTGTCCGATCCCGGACCGGAGCCGGCGGCAGAAACCGGGCTGGTGGCCGCCCCCGAACCGGTAGCAGGCACCGGGATGGTGACCGACCCCGAACCGGTAGCAGGCACCAGAGGTGCCGCCGACCCCGGTCCGGCCGCCGTCGCCAGCACCGACCCCGCCAGGATCAGCGTGAACGCCGCCACCACCCCCGCCGTCAGGCGTTCGTCCAGGAACACCGCGCCCGCCGCCACCGCGACCGCCGGGTTGACGTACGTGAACACCGTCGCCCGGGTCGGGCCGACCTCCTTGATCAGCTCCAGGAAGGCGACGAAGGCGAGGGCCGTGCAGATGACGCCGAGGGCCGCGAGGGCGGTCAGGACGGAGGGCGAGGGCGTCGTGGACGGCCAGGTCAGCGCCGCCGCGGGCGCGTAGACCAGGGCCGCGAGGGCCAGGCACGGGGCGATGAGCTGGAGGGTCGGGACGTCCTTCAGGTAGCGCGCGGCAATCAGCGGGGCCGTCGCGTAGCCGATCACCGTCACCAGCACCTCGGCCAGGCTCAGCGCGTCTCCGCCGGTCAGGTGCGGGACCGTGAGGACCGCGACGCCCGCCAGGCCCAGGCCGAGCCCGACGACGCGCCTCACCCCCAGCCTCTCCGTGGCGCCGAAGAAGCGGGCCAGGGCGACGCCGACGATCGGGACGCCCGCGATCAGCAGGCCCGCCGTGGAGCTGGACAGGTGGCGTTCGGCGTCGGTCAGGGTCCACCAGGGACCGATGATCTCTATGCAGGCGAAGGCCAGCAGGGGCCGCCAGTGCCTGCGGACGGTCGACGGCAGGCCGCCCTGTCGTAGCGCGAAGGGCATCAGCAGTACGGCGCCCAGCGCGCAGCGCGTGAACACCACCACGGACGGGGACAGCGGGGCGTCCACCGCCACCTTGATCAGTAGGTAGGGGATGCCCCAGACCACTCCCATCAGGGAGAACAGGAACCAGCCGCGTGCAGTCATGCGGCCATGCTCACCGGATCGGCGGCGTGCGTCTTGAACGCTGTTGCGGTCCGCGGGGGCCGGGGCCCGCCCAGCATCAGCGCCCCCGACCGTCAGCACCCCCGACCATCAGCGCCCCCGACCGTCGAGCGCCCCCGACCATCAGCGGCGCTCGTCGTGAACGCTGGTGCGGTACGCCGCCGGGGTCACGCCCACCACCCGCCGGAACCAGCGCGTCAGGTGCGCCTGGTCGGCGAAGCCCACCCGGCCCGCCACCTCCGCCGGTCGCAGTCCGCTCTCCAGCAGGCCGCGCGCCCGATGCACCCGGTGCTGCGCCAGCCAGGCATACGGGGGGATCCCCATCGTCGTACGGAAGGCCCGCAGGAGCTGGTAGCGGGACAGGCCCTGCTCGGCGGCGAGCAGGGCCAGGGACGGGGGTGCCAGGAGGTCGTCGGCGAGGCGGTCGCGTACCGCGTGGGCGATGTGCGCGGCGCCGGGGAGCGTGTCGGCGCAAGGGCGGGCCGTGGAGTGGCGGCGGGTCAGGGCCGTGAGGAGCCACGGGAGGCGGGACTCCGCCTCCAACGGGTCGGGGCAGGCGCTGAGTTCGGTGTGGGCGCGGCTCAGGGCGGTGGCCAGTTCGGGGTCGTCCAGGAGCGGCTCGCGGAAGTGCGGGAGGCCGGCGTCGAGGGTGCCGTCGGTGAGGAGGGAGGGGTCGGGGTACAGGGCTCGGTAGGCGTAGCCGTCCGACGCGGCCGGGCGGCCGGTGTGCATCTCGCCGGGAGCGAGGACGACGATCGAGCCCGGGCCGGGGCACAGGCGGTCGCCCCGGTAGTCGATGACCTCGGAGCCGGCGACGCAGATGCCGATGCTGAACTGCTCGTGCGTGTGCGAGGCGTAGGCGTGGCGGTCGAAGCGGGCGGTGAGCAGGTCGAGCGGGGGGCCGCAGCGGCCTAGGCGTGCCCTGGTCCACCGTGCCTGTTCCATGCGCCGCCCCCTGGTCGTCGTGCTGTGGGGGGAACGCCTGAGGGCTCAGAGATAGTCCGACGTGTCCAGGTCGAAGGCGGAGGGTTCCGGGAGGGTGAGCGGCTTGCCGAAGGCGGCGGCGCGGAGTTCCCGGTGGTCGCCGGACGCCGGGTCGCTGAACGGTGTGGTCCATGAGGCCTCTCTTGACCCTGCCGCAGCGTCAGCGTTTGTACTGGTCCCATGCGGATCGGAGAACTCGCCGCGGCCGTCGGCGTCACGACGCGGACCGTGCGGCACTACCACCACCTGGGCCTGCTCCCGGAGCCCGAGCGGCTCGGTAACGGATACCGGGACTACACGCTCCGGCACGCCGTCGTGCTCGCCCGGATCCGGCGGCTGGCCGAGCTGGGGCTCGGGCTCGCCGAGGTGCGGGACGTGCTCGCCGAGGACGCCGGGAAGGATCTCGTCGAGGTGCTCACCGAGCTGGACGAGGACCTCGCCCGGCAGGAGGCGGCGATCGGGGAGCGGCGGGCCCGGCTGCGCGGTCTTCTCCAGGCGGGCGCGCTGCCCGTCGAGGGGCCGGTCTCGTCCGAGCTCGCGGCGCTGTTCCGCGAGGTGGGGCCGGTGCCCGGCTCCCCCATGGCCGCGAAGGACCGGGAGATCCTCGCGCTGCTCGACACCGCGGCCCCTCCGGCGGACCGGGAGCGGCTGGTCGGGCTGCTGGGCGGCGCCCTGAGCGCTCCGGGCGGGATCGAGCGGGTGCACAGGGCGTACGCCCTGCTGGACGAGCTCGCCGACGCGGACCTGGCGGACCCGGGGGTGACCGGGCGGGTGGACGAGGCCGCGCGGGCGCTCGCCGACTGTCTGCCCCGCGACCTGCTCCCGGAGGCCGGCATCGATCACGAGGACAGTTCCGACAATTTCCTGCGCGCGTTGTACGCCGATTTCGCGCCCGCGCAGGCCGAGGTGATCCGCCGGACGATGCGGATCCTGACCGAGAGGGGGAGCCCATGAGGGTCGTCCACGTCCTCGCCCGGCACGAGGTGCGGATGCTCGCGAGTCTCGTGCTGTGGATGGCGAGGAGACGCCACGGGACGGACGGCGGGCGGGCGTTCGGGTACGCCCGGGGGCAGGGACCGATGATGTTCGGGTTCGCGTTCGTGTGCCTGGTCGAGACGGTGACGATGTCGGTGCTGCTGCGGGACTGGCCGGTCCCGCACGCGGTGATGTTCTTCCTGGACGTGTACACGATCGTCTTCATCGTCGCGCTGCACGCGGCGAACGTGGTCCGGCCCCATGTGCTGGAGGCCGGTCACCTCCGTCTCCGCCGTGCCGTGCACGTCGATCTGCGCGTCCCGCTGGAGCGGATCGCCTCCGTACGCCGGGAGTTGCGGACCGTGCACGAGAAGCAAGCCGAGGGTCAACTCGACCTCGCCGTAGGGGCGCAGACCTCCGTCACCCTCGAACTCGCCGAGCCGGTCGCCCACTTCACCTTCTTCGGCCGGCGTCGGGACATCCGTCGCGTCCGCTTCCACGCCGACGACGCGACCGAACTCGTCCGCGCCCTCACGCAGGCGCGAAACGCACCGTCGCCGCTCCCGGATCGGCCCGGGTGAGCCGTACCCGCAGCCGCTCCCCCAACGGCAGCGGCGCTCCACCGCCCTCGATCCGGCCGATGACCGCCGGGGACTCCACCTGCACGGTGCCCACGGTGGGCCGGCGCTCCTCCACGTCCACGACGCACCCGTCGAACACCTCCCCCACCCGGTCCTGGAGCAGTGCGGCCTCGACGACGTCGACGCATCCGCGCTCCACGGCACCCGCCCGGCGACCGCCGGCCGTCATCTCCTCCGGCAGCGCGTCGAGTGCGGCGAGCACCCAGTCGGGCGGGGCGTGGCCGGCGACGGCCGCGAGGCAGATCTCGGACGCGTACCGGTCGACGAGGCGGCGCAGCGGGGCCGTGCAGTGGGCGTAGGGCGCGGCGACGGCGGCGTGTGTGGTGATCTCCGGGAGGCGGCCGTCGCGGAAGGGCGTGTAGCCGGCGCCGCGCAGGAGGGTCGTGCACTCCTGGAGGAAGGCCGCGTGGTGCGGGAGGCGGGGATCCAGGGACCGGACGAGCCGCGCGTACGAGACGTGGTGCGGCCAGTCGACGCGCAGGGCGTGCGCGGTACGGCGGAGCCGGCCGACGGCGCCGTCCGGGGCGGCGGGCAGGGTGCGCAGGATGCCGGTGCCGTGCGTGATCATCAGGTCCGCCGCCGCCATGCCGGTGAGCAGGGAGATCTGGGCGTTCCAGCCCTCGGCGGGCAGCGGGGCCCGGTAGACCGGCTGGTACGCGCCGTCCCGGGCGACGATCTCCTGCTCGGGCAGGTTCAGCGAGATGCCGCCGCGCTCGGCCTCCAGCGTCTCCCGCAGCCGGCCGATCTCCCCGAGGAGGGCGAGCGGTTCCTCCGCCGCACGTGAGTCGATCTGTCGCTGTACGCCCGCGTAGTCGAGCTTGGCCCGGCTGCGGACGAGGGCCCGCCGGACGTCGACGGCGACCGTACGGCCGTCCGCGTCGAGGTCGATCGTCCACAGAGCGGCGGGGCGCACCTGGTCCGGGAGCAGGCTGGCGGCGCCCTCGCCGAGCACGGGCGGGTGCAGCGGGACCTTCTCGTCGGGGAAGTAGAGCGTGGTCACCCGCCGGTGCGTCTCGGTGTCGAGCGCCGAGGCGGGGACGACGAACGCGGCGACATCGGCGATGGCGTACCGGACGCGGTAGCCGGTGCCCCGCCGGGACAGGTGCATCGCCTGGTCCAGGTCGGTGGAGGCGGGCGGGTCGATGGTGAACAGGGGAATGCCGGTGGCGTCGTACGAGGGGAGCGCGGGCGTCTTCGCCGCGCGGTCGGCGTCGGCGAGCGCCTGGGGCGGGAAGCTCTCGGGCACCCCGAGTTCGGCACGCAGTGCGGTGAAGGCGGCTCGCAGCGGCGCTTCGGCGGCGCCGGTCACGTGGATGCGGCGGCGGGGCATACAGCGAGCGTAGGGCCCGGGCGCCCCGGTGGCACGCCGTACGCTGTTGCGGAGCTCAACCAGAAGGAGACCGATCCCGTGCTTGTCCTGCTGCCGCCCTCCGAAGGCAAGGCGTCCTCCGGTCGCGGCGCCCCGCTGAAGCTGGAGTCGCTGTCGCTGCCGGGGCTCACCGAGGCCCGCGCGGCCGTGCTCGACGAGCTGGTGGAGCTGTGCGCCGCCGACGAGGACAAGTCCCGCGAGGTACTGGGGCTGAGCGAGGGCCTGCGGGACGAGGTCGCGAAGAACGTGCGGCTGCGCACGGCCGGGGCGCGGCCCGCCGGCGAGATCTACACCGGTGTGCTGTACGACGCCCTGGACCTGGCCTCGCTGGAGGCCGCCGCGAAGCGCCGGGCGGCCCGTTCCCTGCTGGTCTTCTCCGGGTTGTGGGGCGCGGTCCGGGTCACGGACCGGATCCCCTCCTACCGCTGCTCTATGGGCGTACGGCTGCCCGGGCTCGGGGCGCTGGGCGCGCACTGGCGGACGCCGATGGCGTCGGCGCTTCCGGAGGCGGCCGGGGACGGGCTGGTGCTGGACCTGCGGTCCTCGGCGTACGCGGCCGCGTGGAAGCCGAAGGGCGAGGTGGCGGGGCGGACGGCGAGCGTGCGGGTGCTGCACGCGCCGACCCGGAAGGTGGTCAGCCACTTCAACAAGGCGACGAAGGGGCGGATCGTCCGGAGTCTGCTGTCGGCCGGGGTGGCGCCGAAGGGCCCGGCCGAGCTGGTGGAGGCGCTGCGGGACCTCGGGTACGAGGTGGAGGCGCAGGCGCCCGCGAAGGCGGGAGCGGCCTGGGCGTTGGACGTGCTGGTGGACGAGGTCCACTGACACCTCCGCCAGCCGTTACGGCCGTTACTGCCGTTGCAGCATACGCAACGAACTTTGCGCATGCTGCATGCCGGAGGCAGGATGACGCCATGGCCCCGTCGCTCCTGGACCTCGCCCCCGTCGTGCCCGTCCTCGTCGTCGAGGACGCCGCCGACGCCGTGCCCCTCGCCCGGGCACTGGTCGCGGGCGGGCTGCCCGTGATCGAGGTGACGCTGCGGACGCCCGCCGCGCTGGACGCGATCCGGGCGGTCGCCCGGGAGGTGCCGGACGCCGTGGTCGGCGCGGGCACGGTGCTCACGCCGGGGCAGGTGACGCGGGCGGTGGCGGCCGGGGCGCGCTTCCTGGTGAGCCCGGGCTGGACGGACGTACTGCTGACGGCGATGCGGGGAGCCGGGGTGCCGTTCCTGCCGGGGGTGTCCACGACGTCCGAGGTGGTGGCGCTGCTGGAGCGCGGGGTGCGGGAGATGAAGTTCTTCCCGGCCGAGGCGGCGGGCGGCACGGCGTATCTGAGGTCGCTGGCCGGGCCGTTGCCGCGGGCCCGGTT
The DNA here is from genome assembly GCF_053591515.1 of Streptomyces sp. NPDC003011. Lineage (NCBI taxonomy): Bacteria > Bacillati > Actinomycetota > Actinomycetes > Kitasatosporales > Streptomycetaceae > Streptomyces > Streptomyces sp. NPDC003011. Next base: position 28,729 of record NZ_JBSFTY010000024.1, on the reverse strand, counting down.
CTGTCCGACCGGCGGGATCGGGCCGGGGAACGCGCCCGCGTACCTGGCTCTGCCCAACGTCGGCTGTGTGGGCGGTACGTGGATGCTTCCCGGGGAGGCCATCGCCGCCCGGGACTGGGGGCGGGTCGAGGCGCTGGCACGGGCCGCGGCGGGACTCAGGGACGGTTCACGGGCGCGGGCGTGAGGTGCCGCTGAGGGTGCCGGACGCTCACGGACGCGGGTGCGACCTGCCGTTGACGATGCCGGACGCGCCCTTGACCAACCGGACGCTCACGGACGCAGGTGCGAGGTGTCGTTGAGGAGCCGGACGCTCGCGTTGCCGTCGGCGTAGTACGCGACCGCCGACAGGGAGGCCGCCGACAGCTCCATGCGGAACAGGGACTGCGGCGGGGCACCGAGGGCGAGCCGTACGAACGTCTTGATCGGGGTGACGTGGGTGACCAGCAGCACCGTGCGGCCCGCGTGGGCGGCGACCAGCCTGTCACGGGTGGCGGCGATCCGGGTGGCGGTGGCCGCGAAGCTCTCGCCGCCGCCGGTCGGTTCGGCCTCCGGGTCGGCCAGCCAGGCGTTCAGGTCGTCCGGGTGGCGCTCGCGCACCTCGCCGAAGGTGAGGCCCTCCCAGGCGCCGAAGTCGGTCTCCCGCAGCCCGTCGTCGACCGTGACGTCCAGGCCGAGGCGGGCGGCCACGGCGGCGGCGGTCTCACGGGTTCGGGCCAGGGGCGAGGCGACGATGTGCTCGATGGTCCCGCGCCGGGCCAGGGCCGCGGCGACCCGCTCGGCCTGCTCCCGGCCGACGTCGGACAGCGAGGGATCACTTCCACCGCTGCCGGAGAACCGCTTCTGCGGCGTCAGCGGGGTCTCCCCGTGCCGCAGCAGCACGAAGGTGGCGGGAGCGCCCAGGTCGGCGGGCGCCCAGCCCGGCGAGGCGACCGCCTTGGCGGCACGGACATCGGCCCCGGCCTTCCCGGCTCCGGCCTTCGCGGCTCCGCCACCGGCCGCGTCCGGGGAGGGCGTACGCGAATCGACCGCGTCCGGGGAGGGCGTACGCGAATCGGCCGGAGAGGCGGGGACCGGCTGAGGGACGGCCGAGGCGGAGGCAGTGGAGCCCGCCGCGGAGGCGAACCGGGAAGCAGCGGCCGTACCGAAAGCGGGCGCGGAGTCACCCGCCGTGGTGGAGACACCCGCGGGCCCGGAGACACCCGCCGTGGTGGAGACAACCGCGGGCCCGGAGACACCCGCCGTGATGGAGACACCCGCGGGCGCGGAGTCACCCGCAGTCGCGGGCAGCCGCCCGGCGGCCCCCGGCGCGGAAGCCCCGTCCGCCACCGCGTCCCGCTCCGGTGCGCCTCCCGGCGCGGCGGCGGCGCGGCCGCCCGACAGTGCCGCGCGCACCCGGGCCGCGCCCAGCGCCGCGTCCCCGGGCGGGCCGGACGGCTCAGGAACAGCACCCCTCACCACCGCTGCCGCCGTCGCGTCCAGCTCGGCCGTGGACGCCGACGGCGACCACTGCTCGCCGCGCTTGCCGGCGTCCATCGCCTCGTTGGCCAGCCGGTCCGCGTGCTTGTTCCGGTCGCGCGGGATCCACTCGTAGGTGACCTGCGACGCCGGGAACACTCCCGCCGCCTCCCTGGCCAGGGGCTTCATGTCGGGGTGCTTGATCTTCCAGCGGCCCGACATCTGCTCGACGACCAGCTTGGAGTCCATGCGGACGTGGACGCGGGCCGTCGGGTCCAGGGCGTGCGCGGCGCGCAGTCCGGCCACCAGGCCGCGGTACTCGGCGACGTTGTTCGTGGCGGTCCCGATGTACTCGGCCGCCTCGGCCAGGGTCCCGCCCGTGGCCGCGTCGAGCACCACGGATCCGTAGCCCGCGGGTCCCGGGTTGCCCCGCGACCCGCCGTCGGCCTCGACGATGAACTCCCGCACCGGAAAGGCTCCTAGAGGCCGGACTCGGACGTGCGCACCAGGATGCGGCGGCAGTTCTCGCAGCGGACCACCGTGTCGGGCGCCGCCGCGCGGATCTCGTTGAAGTCGGTGATCGCGAGCTCCTGGCGGCAGCCCTGGCAGGTGCGCTGGTACAGCTTGGCCGCGCCGACGCCGCCCTGCTGCTGGCGCAGCTTGTCGTAGAGCTTGAGCAGGTCCGCGGGGATCGCGGCGGCGATGACCTCGCGCTGCTTGGCCGCCGTGGCCTCCTCGCTGTCCAGCGCCTCGAAGGCCGCGTCCCGGCGGGCGGTCGCGTCGTCGATCTTCGACTGGACGGAGGAGACCCGCTCGGTCAGTTCCGCGACCCGCTCCTGGGCGGACTCGCGGCGCTCCATGACCTCCAGGACGATGTCCTCCAGGTCGCCCTGCCGCTTGGCGAGCGAGACGATCTCGCGCTGGAGGTTCTCCAGATCCTTCGGGGAGGTGGCCGCGCCGGAGTCCAGGCGCTGCTGGTCGCGGGCGGCGCGCTGGCGCACCTGGTCCACGTCCTGCTCGGCCTTGATCTGCTCGCGGGCGGTGTCGCTCTCCTCGGTCTGCGCGGCGACGAGGAGGTCGCGCAGCTGCGTCAGGTCCTTGGTCAGCGACTCGATCTCGGCGTGCTCGGGCAGCGACCGGCGCTTGTGCGCGAGCTGCTGGAGGCGGGCGTCGAGGTCCTGGACTTCGAGGAGGCGGATCTGGTCGGCGGGCGCGGCGTTCAGTTGGGGGCTCCCATTGAGCTAGAGGTCGGCGTGGACGCCGCGTGGGCGGTCCAGGGGTCGGTGACCGTCCGGGAGACGTGGACCCTCAGGCCCCATCCCTTCCGGTCGGAAATTTCGTCGAGCTGGGCGGCGGCCAGCTCGCACCAGGGCCATTCGGTGGCCCAGTGGGCGGCGTCGAGCAGCGCGAGGGGGCTGTCGGCGACGGCCTCGGAGGCGGGGTGGTGGCGCAGGTCCGCGGTGAGGAAGACGTCGGCGCCGGCCGCGCGGACCTGGTCGAAGAGGCTGTCGCCGGAGCCGCCGCTGACGGCGATCGTGCGCACGGTCGCCTCCGGGTCGCCGGCCACGCGGATGCCCTGCGCGGTGGCGGGCAGCCGCTCGGCGGCGCGGGCGGCGAGCTCGCGGACGGTGAGGGGGTGGTCCAGTTCGCAGATCCGGCCCAGGCCCCGGCGGCCCTCCGGGTCGGTGGGGTCCGGCACCAGCGGACGGACGACCCGCAGGCCGAGCGCGCCCGCGAGGGCGTCGGAGACGCCCGGGTCCGCGGTGTCCGCGTTGGTGTGGGCCACGTGCAGCGCGATGTCGTTCTTGATCAGGGTGTGCACCACGCGGCCCTTGACGGTGGAGGCCGCGACCGTCGTCGTGCCGCGCAGATAGAGGGGGTGGTGGGTGACCAGCAGACCGGCGCCCAGTTTCACCGCCTCGTCCACGATCTCCCGGACCGGGTCGACGGCGAAGAGGACCCGCGCGACCTCCTGGTCGGGGTCGCCCACGACGGTGCCGACCGCGTCCCAGGACTCGGCCCGCTCGGCGGGCCACAGGTTCTCCAGCGCGGCGATGACTTCAGACAGACGGGGCACGGCTCAAGGCTACCTGGCTGTTCTCGCCCCCCGAACCGGTGGAGCCGCCGGTCGTCCCGCCCAGCACACTCGCCCCGGCTTCCTCAGGCGAATCGTTTCGGGGCCATCCATTCGTGTGAAGTGAGCGCCTGCCGGTCCCCCGCCCGTGCGTACGAAAACTAGCTTCGTCGCCGGAGGTGACCGAACGATGACGGCCTGTGCGACTGAGTCCGCCGCGTCGGACGAAGACGGAGGGATCCCGCAGGCGGGATGCGCGCTCACCGTCGACGGCTCCTACGCCGCCCGCCTGGCACGGCACGGCGACTCCCTGTTCCCCGAGCGCTGGACACTGGGCGGGCCCGAGCCGTACGCGGTGCCGCTGCCCGGCAACCAGCCGGAGGAGCCCGGCACCGAGGTGCAGCCGATGGGTGACGGGCGGGTGCTCATCCGGCGGCTGCTGGACGGACGGCACGCCTTCTCCCTGCTGTACCCCACCGGACCGGACACCGGTGAGCTGCCGCTCGGCGCGGTCGAGTGCCCGGACGAGGGCACCCGGCTGCGGCTGCTGCCGCCCGCGCCGGGCGGCGACAAGGCGTACGCCCTCGCCGTGGGCCGGCGCTCCAGCGCGGTGTGGCTGGTGGTGGGCGGCGCCTTCGGGCCCGAGCACCTCGCGGAGATCCCGGGGCGCTGCTCGGGCGGCGTGTGGCTGGACGGCACCGGACGGATGCTGGCGCTGGACCGGGAGGCCGGCGGGCGGACCAAGACGGTCGTGGTGGATCTGGAGCGCGCCGGCGAGGTCTCGCCGCTGCTGCAGATCGCCGCGGACAGCGACGACCGGCTGCTGCTCGCGGACCCGGACAGCGGGCTGCTGTTGATCCGCTCCGACGCACCGTCACCGGGACGGCACCGGCTGGGCTGGGGGGTGCTGGGCAGCACGCTGCCGGTGCGCTTCCCGGAGTGCCTGCGGGTGGACGGCTGCACGGTCACCCCGTTCGCGATCCAGCCCGGCCAGGTCCTGATGCCGGAGGGCTGCGCGGTGGCGCTGCGGGTCGACGGTCCGTTCGGCGGCTGGGTCGCGGTGTGGCGGCCGGCGGCCCGGCGGGTCCACCACCTCCCGGCACCCGAGGGGTGGCTGGCGGGCGCGGGCCGCTGGACCGAGGACGGGGTGCTCCACCTGCCGTACGCCACGGCCGAGGCGCCGTGCGGACTGGCACGGGTGGCGGCACCTGCGGGCGAGACGGGAGACGCGGGGCCGGGGGACGCGGGGGACGGGGACGCGGCGGACGGCGGTCCGGGGGACCCGGTCGGGGGCGGTACGGCCGCACGGGCGGCGTCGGGGAGTGTGCCCCCCGGGCCGGACGAGCCGCCGGAAGCGGATCCTGAGGCCCCGGTCGCGGCCCGTCCGGTGCCCTTGCAGCAGGCGCCCCTGGGCCGTCTTGTAACGAACCAGTGCCGGTTGGCCGGGCCGTCTGGATTCGGGCCGTGGAGTGCCGGTTAAACTCGCCCGGCGGCAAGAAGGATCATGTTGACGGGGTGAATCACATCCGATGAGTGACGCCAGCACACACCAGTCGACCGCCGACTCCCAGGAGCCCTCCGGCCACGGCCGGCACCGGGGTCCCGTCGCGGTCCACGACGACGAGGCGGCCCCTCGCGGCCGTCACCGCAAGCCGGTCGAACAGACCGAGTCCGCGGCCTGAACGACACACGGCCCTGGCTTCCCGTACTGGTACGGGAAGCCGGGCCGTGTGCTGGTACGGGAAGCCGGGCCGTGTGCTGTCTACTCCCGCTGCTCCCGCTGCTCCCGCTAGTCCCGCTTGAGGCCCAGCACCTCGGCCGCCGCGAACGTCTCCCCGTCCGGCCGTCGCGCGTAGTGCGGGGTGAGCAGCGCGTCCAGCTCGTCGTAGCTGAACGTGTCCTGCTCGCTGTCGAACTTCGCGGCCACCCGCGGGCGTTCGACGACGGCCACCATGCCTCCGTGGACGACGAGCAGCTGGCCGTTGACCCGGGCGGCGGCCGGTGAGGCCAGGTAGCCGACGAGGGGGGCGACGTGCTCGGGCGCGAGCGGGTCCAGTCCGTTCCCGGGGTGTTCGAGGCCGGCGAAGACGTCCTCGGTCATCCGGGTGCGGGCGCGCGGGCAGATGACGTTGGCCGTCACGCCGTACTTGGCGAGCGCGAGGGCGGTGGAGGTGGTGAGCCCGACGATGCCGCCTTTCGCCGCCGCGTAGTTGGGCTGTCCGGCGGACCCGGCGAGGAACGCCTCCGACGAGGTGTTCACGATCCGCCCGTACACCGGCCCGCCCGCCGCCTTGGACCGTGCGCGCCAGTGTGCCGCCGCGAAGCGGGTGGTGTTGAAGTGGCCCTTGAGGTGGACCCGGATCACCGCGTCCCAGTCGTCCTCGGTCATGGAGAAGACCATGCGGTCGCGCAGGATGCCCGCGTTGTTCACCAGGACGTCCAGCCGGCCGAACTCGGCGACGGCCGACTCGACCAGTTCTGCGGCCTGTCGGAAGTCCGACACGTCCCCGGTGTGGGCGAGGGCCGTTCCGCCCGCGGCGCGGATCTCGGCGGCGACCTGCTCGGCGGGTGCCGTGGAGGCCTCGCCCGAGCCGTCCCGGCCGGGCTGACCGTAGTCGTTGACGACGACGGCCGCGCCCAGCCGGGCCAGCTCCAGCGCCTCGGCGCGGCCGAGCCCCCGGCCCGCGCCGGTGACGATCGCGGACCGCCCGTCGAGTGGTGGTGACGGTGGTGGTGACAGTGGCGGTGACATCGGCATCCGGCGGCCTCCTCAGATCTCCACGCACGTACGGAGCGAGGTCCCCGTGCGCATCTGGTCCAGCGCCTCGTTGATGTCGGCCAGCGGCACCCGGTGGGTGATCAGGCCGTCCAGGTCGACGCGGCCGGCCCGCCACAGGGCGATGGTCCGCTCGTAGGAGCGCAGGACGTCGCCGCCGCCGTACAGGGAGGGCAGGATCCGCTTCTCGTCGAAGAACAGCTCGAACATGTTGAGCTGGAGGACGTCGTCCATGGCTCCCGCGCCGACGACGACGAGCGTGCCGCCGCGCCGGGTGGTGTCGTACGCCGTCCGGGCGGTGGCGGACTTGCCGACGACCTCGAAGACGTAGTCGAAGCCCTCGCCGCCGGTGACCTGCTGCTTGGCGTCGGCCAGCTCGTCCGGCGAGACGGCCCTGGTGGCACCGAACCTGAGGGCGGACTCGCGGCGCGAGGCGACCGGGTCGACGGCGACGATCTCGGCGGCGCCCCTGAGCCGCGCCCCCTGAACGGCGGAGATGCCGACCCCGCCGCAGCCGATGACGGCGACGGACGAACCCGCCTGCACGTCCGCGGTGTTGAGGGCGGCGCCGAGCCCGGTCGTCACGCCGCAGCCGATGAGGGCGGCGATGTCGAAGGGCACGTCGTCGGGGATCGGCACCGCGCAGCCGGCGTCGACGACGACCTCCTCGGCGAAGGTGCCGGTGCCGGCGAAGCCGAACAGGTCCCCGCCGGGGCGCCGGAAGTTGGGGGTGCCCGCGTTCATGAAACCGGCCAGGCACAGCTCGGTCTGGCCGCGCTTGCAGGCGGGACAGCCACCGCAGGCGGGCAGCCAGCAGACGACGACCCGGTCGCCCGCCTTCACCCGGCCGACGCCCTCGCCGGCTTCGAGGATCTCGCCCGCGCCCTCGTGACCGGGCACGAAGGGCGCCGGCTGCGGCAGGACGCCGGCCATCGCGGACAGGTCCGAGTGGCACAGCCCGGTGGCCCGTACCCGGATCCGCACCTTGCCGGGGCCGAAGCCCACCGCCTCGACGTCGTCGAGAACCTCCAGCTTGTCCTGGCCGATCTCGTGCAGTACGGCTGCGCGCATGGTGCGGCTCCCCTCGGAGGGCTCGGTGGCCGGTCGCTCGATGACTGGATGACGGGACGGCTGGACGGCGGGACGGCGGGACGACTCGGTGCGCTCGTGGCGCGGTGGCTCGACGGCTCGACTGCTCGACTGCTCGACGGCTCGACGGCTCAGGAGTGGGTGGTGACGACGGTGTCGGTGAGGACGGGCGCCTCGTTCCGCTCCACCGCGCTGACGGCCACCCGGATCTCGCCGTCCCCGCGCCACATGCGGACGCGCAGGGTCTCCCCCGGGAAGACGATCCCGGCGAACCGGGTAGTGTACGCCCGCACCCGGGCCACGTCCCCGCCGAGCAGCGTGTCGACGACCGCCTTGAGGGTGATGCCGTAGGTGCACAGCCCGTGCAGGATGGGCCGCTCGAAACCGGCGAGCTTGGCGAACTCGGGGTCGGCGTGCAGCGGGTTCAGGTCGCCGGACAGGCGGTAGAGCAGGGCCTGGTCCTGGCGCACCGGCCGCTCCACGACCCGGTCGGGCTCCCCGGCGGGCGGTTCGCGGCGGACGGAGGGGCCGCGGTCGCCGCCCCAGCCGCCCTCCCCCCGTACGAAGATCTGGGCGTCGTTGGTCCACAGCGGGCCGTCGGCGTCGGCGACCTCGGTGCGCATCACCAGGACCGCCGCCTTGCCCTTGTCGTACACGGCGGCGATACGGGAGGTCGCGGTGGCCTGGCCCTCGGCCGGCAGGGGCCGGTACAGGGTCAGGCTCTGGCCGCCGTGCAGGACGCGGGCCAGGTCGACGTCGACGCCGGGCATGGACAGGCCGCCGATCACCCCGGGCGAGCCCGCGCCGGCGACGGTGGCGAAGCTCGGCAGGACGTGCAGCCGGGACTCCAGGGTGTAGCGCAGCTCGTCGGGGTCGGTGGCGGGGCTGTCCTTGTCGGGGTTCGCGCCCGCGCCGACGCCGAGGTGGTAGAGCTGGACGTCCTTGGCGGTCCAGGCCAGGCGGCCGGAGCGTGGCTCGGCGGCCAGTGCCGTGGCTGCGTCGATGGGCATGCGGCTCCCTGAGGACTCAGAGACCTCGGTACGGCCGTCCGCACCGTCGGCCGCACCGAGGTCGTCGCGGGCCGATCTAGAACGCGTTCCAGTCCGGCGCCCCTTGTATAACCCAGCCCACCAAAGTTGTGAAGCCTCCTGACGGAGCGTCAGACATTCGGCTAGGTGGGCTTCGGTTCGGTGGGCTTCGGTGACATTCGTTCCCGCGGGGTCTGGTCCCGCGGGGTCTGGTCCCGCGGGACCTGGTCGCGCCGGAACAGCGCCGTCCACAGGAACTCCTCCCCGAAGTGCGGCGACTCGGAGGGCTCGTCGCCCATGCGGCGCAGTTCGCGTTCCGCGAGGCCGGAGAAGATCCGGCGCAGGGAGTCGGGGGTGTAGGCGAGTCCGCCGTGCAGACCCGGGCGGCGGTAGAAGTCGGCGTCGGGCAGCTCCGAGCCCATGGCGCCGGCCGCGAAGCAGGTGAGGGCGAAGTGACCGCCGGGGGCCAGGACGCGGTCGAGGAGGGCGAGGTAGCTGATCCGGCGGTGGGGCGGGAGGTGGTGGAAGCAGCCGGAGTCGTAGACCAGGTCGTAGGGTCCGGCGAGGACCGTGGCGGTGAGGGCGAAGGCATCCCCGCGGTGGAACCTGACGGTGGCCTCGGCCCCCGCCTCACGGGCCCGCTCCCTCGCCCACTGGACGGCCGTCGGAGACAGGTCGACCGCGTCCACCTCGAAGCCGCGCGCGGCCAGCCACAGCGCGTTGCGGCCGGGACCACAGCCCAGGTCGAGGGCGCGGCCGGCGGTCACCAGGCCGCGGTCGAGGTAGGAGACCAGGTTCTCGTCCGGCTTCGCCGCGAAGAACGGCACCGCTCTGGCGCGGTCCGCGTAGAAGCCGTCCCACCAGGCGGCACCGCGGTCCGTCCAGCGGTCGGCCTCCGGCGCGAACAGGTCGTCCATGAGCTGGAGCACGTCGTCCACCGTGCGTACGTGCCGGTCCATCCGGCCCCCTTCCGGTCCCGGCGATCGTAGCGACGGCGACCAGGAAAGCCCAGGTCATAAGGGGTGAACAGGTGACCGCCGGAGGGCGTCACCGGCCGCGTGCGGGGGTGGGGCCGGGGCGGTGAGCCCTCCGGTCCGGAGTCGGGTGAAACTCCGGTGGCAGGGTGCGCGAGGGGCGTCAGGATGTCTTCCGCCGGGGGCGCCAGGTGCGCTTTTCGGCGTTCGGGGGCCGGCCCGGAAGTCGCCTCAGCCCAGCACCCGGGCCGGCGCGGCTGACGTCACGTCAGATTCTCATGGGAAGGTCAAAAATTCGTTAGCTCGTCGAAGCATCGGAATAGTTGCCCGGGCACACGGGGTTCAAGCTGCACGTATCCGCTGGGTATCCCGCCACATGTCCCGCACGGATCAGCCGGCTCACCTCTCCCCTGGCCTGGAGGCCCCACTCCATGACGCACACGTCGACCGACCAGCCCGCACGCGGAGCGAGCAGGGCCCTCGTCCCGGTGCTCGCGTTCGCGGGCATCGTGGTCGCGGTGATGCAGACCCTGCTCGTCCCGGTCATCAAGGACCTGCCGCAGCTGCTGGACACCTCGCCCGGCAACGCCACCTGGGTCCTGACCTCGACGCTCCTGTCGGGTGCCGTGGCCACACCGATCATGGGCCGCCTCGGCGACCTGTACGGCAAGCGGCGCATGCTGATCAGCAGCCTCGCGGTGATGGTGGCCGGCGCCCTGCTCAGCGCCCTCACCAGCGACCTGCTCATCATGATCGCGGGGCGGACCCTCCAGGGCTTCGCGATGGGCGCCATCCCACTCGGCATCGGTCTGATGCGCGACATGCTGCCCCGCGAGAGGCTCGGCTCGGCGATGGCCCTGATGAGCTCCTCGATCGGCGTCGGCGGCGGACTCGCGCTGCCCGCCGCGGCCCTGGTCGCCCAGCACGCCGACTGGCACGCCCTGTTCTACGGCGCCGCCGGCCTCGGCGTGCTCGCCATCGTCCTCACCCTCCGCGTCGTCCCCGAGTCCCCGGCGCGCGCCAAGGGCACCTTCGACCTGCCGGGTGCGCTCGGCCTCTCGGCCGGCCTCGTCCTCTTCCTCCTCCCCATCACCAAGGGCAGCGACTGGGGCTGGACCTCGGGCACCACGCTCGGCCTGTTCGGCGCCGCGGCCCTCGTCCTGCTCCTGTGGGGCGTGATGGAGCTGCGCGTCAAGGCCCCGCTGGTGGACCTGCGCACCACGGCCCGCCCGGCCGTGCTCTTCACCAACCTCGCCTCGATCATGGTCGGCGTCTCGTTCTACGTCGTCTCGCTGGTCCTCCCCCAGCTGCTCCAGCTGCCGACGTCCACCGGCTACGGCCTCGGCCAGTCGATGGTCGTCGCGGGCCTGCTGGTGGCGCCGCTCGGCCTGACCATGATGGTCACGGCGCCCGTCTACGCCCGCCTGTCGGCGAAGTACGGCCCCAAGGTCACCCTGATCCTCGGCCTGCTGATCATCGCCATCGGCTACGGCGCCGGCCTCGGCCTGATGAGCGCCGCCTGGCAGAGCCTCGTCATCGCGGTGGTCCTGGGCGCGGGCATCGGCCTCGCGTACTCCTCCCTGCCCGCGCTGATCGTCGGCGCGGTCCCGGCCTCGGAGACGGGCGCGGCCAACGGCCTCAACACGCTGATGCGCTCGATCGGTACGTCGGTGTCCAGCGCGGTGGTCGGTATGGTCCTCGCCAACACGGCGAACACCGTGAACGGCGTGGCGATCCCCACCATGCACGGCTTCCGGGTCTCCTTCCTGATCGCGACCGCCGCGGTCCTCCTCGGCCTGGTGCTGGCCCTCTTCCTGCCCCGGACCCGCCCGGCCGCCCGGCCGCAGCTGCGGGCCAGCAGCGAGGAGGACGCCAACCTGGCCCGTGCCGAGCAGGCACTGCGCGCCTTCCGCGGCCGCGTCCTGGACGCCACCGGCACCCCGGTCGCCCGCGCCAAGGTCACCCTGATCGACCGCCGCGGCCGGCAGGCCGGCGCGACGCTCTCCGCGCAGGACGGCACCTACACCCTCGCCGTCCCCGGCCGGGGCACCTACGTCCTGGCCGCCCGCGCCACCGGCCACGCCCCGCTCGCCTCGTCCGCCACCCACGAAGGCGACGACCGCCCGGTCGACCTGGACCTGTCCCTGCCGGCCGCGACGGTCTCCGCCTAGACACCGACGCCCGGCATCCAGCACCCAGCACCCAGCACCCAGCACCCAGCACCCGCGTTCAACGTTCGCTGTGAGCCGCTCGCCGTTTCCCATCACCCGGCGGGCGATCCGCTCATCGGCAGCGACAGCGCCAGCGGCAGCGCCAGGGCGGTGGTGACCGCGTCGGGCCCACAGCGGCTCCGACAGGCTCACCGGCGACAGCCCGGCCGACAGCCCGGCCGCGACCGCGAGAGCCGGCGGCACGGGGACGCGCCTTGCCGGTGACGCATGCGGCGAGCCCCGTGGCGTCGGAGCCGAAGCGGGCCGGTTCGGGCCGCGCGGGGCCAGGGATGCCCGGCGGCTACGGCCCGGCAGGAACCCGGCGCCTTCGTCCCCGGACACGCGACGGCCGGGTCACCGCGCTCGGCCTCGCCGTCATCGCTGTCATCGCCGTCATCGCCGTCATCGCCGTCATCGCCGAGGGCGGGCAGCCGGAGCAGCATGGTGCCGCGCGGGCGGCATCGGTTCGCCCCGCCCGCGGTCAGCGCCCGCTGTCCGCACCCCCTGTCGCCACCCCCTGTCGCCCGTCCGGCGGGGCGTGCGGCAGCATGGGGCGCCCACAGGTCCGTACGCGACGCCACGGCGGTCGTACGGCGCCTGCCCGCCCGTACGACCGAGAGGACCCCCATGCCCGCGGCTCCCGAGCCCGAGATCCTGGCCGCCTTCGAGGCGGCGAAGGGGTTCATGCCGACGGATGAGGGCCTGGCCCTGTACGGGGCCGCCGTGGAGGCCGGGCGGCTCGGGCTGCCGCTCCTCGAAGTCGGCACGTACTGCGGGCGTTCCACGATCCTGCTCGCCGGCGCGGCCCGCGCGGCCGGGGTCGTCGCGCTCACCGTCGACCACCACCGGGGCAGCGAGGAGCAGCAGCCGGGCTGGGAGTACCACGACCCCGAGACGGTCGACCCCGAACTCGGCCTGATGGACACGCTGCCCACGTTCCGCCGCACGCTGCGCCGCGCGGGCCTGGAGGACCACGTGATCGCGCTCGTGGGCCGCTCGCCGCAGGTCGCGAAGGTGTGGAACTCCCCCCTCGGCCTCGTCTTCGTCGACGGCGGGCACACCGACGAGCACGCGAACGCCGACTACGAGGGCTGGGCGCCCCGGGTCGCCGAGGGCGGACTGCTCGTGATCCACGACGTGTTCCCCGATCCGGTGGACGAGTTCACCGGCCAGGCTCCCTACCGTGTCTACCTCCGGGCCCTCGCCTCCGGTGCCTTCGCGGAGGTCTCGGCCACCGGCTCGTTGCGCGTCCTGCGGCGGACGGGCGCGGGGATCTGAGGGCACGGCTAGAGTCGCTGTCGTGTCGTACGCAGGCCCGGACTTCGATCCTCCCCAGCCCCGCCGTCCCCGGCGCGGCCCGCTGACCGTCGCCCTCGCCGCGCTCGTGCCGGGCGCGCTGCTGGGGTGGCTGGTGTACGAGGCGGTGGGCGGTACCGGCGGGGGCGCCGACGGCTCCGCCGGGGCGTCCGGCTCGGCCGCCCGCACGGTGAGCGCGTCCCCCTCCCCCACGGCCGCCACCGCCCCCGCCGACGACGAGAAGCCGGGCGGCTCCGCGGAACCGGAGCCCACCACCGCCCCCTCGACGTCCGTGCCCGCCGTCTCCGGCCCGCTCACCGGGAAGGTGATCGTCATCGACCCGGGGCACAACCCGGGCAACTTCGAGCACACGGCCGAGATCAACCGCAAGGTGGACATCGGGACGAACACGAAGGAGTGCGACACGACGGGCACGGCCACCAACGCCGGTTACCAGGAGGCCCGGTTCACGCTGGACGTCGCCCACCGGATGCGCACGCTGCTTCAGGAGCAGGGCGCCACGGTGCGGCTGACGCAGGACGGCGACCGGCCCTACGGCCCGTGCGTGGACGAGCGGGCCCGGATCGGCAACGCGGCGCACGCGGACGCCGTGGTCTCGGTGCACGCGGACGGCTCGGCGGCCGGCAACCGCGGCTTCCACGTCATCCTGCCGGGCAGCGTGCGCGCGGGCGCCGCCGACACCCGTGCGATCGTGGCCCCTTCACGCGACCTCGGCGAGCGCGTCGCGGGCAACTTCGTGCGCGCCACGGGCAGCGCGCCCTCCGACTACGTCGGTTCCGGCACCGGACTGGTCACCCGCACGGACCTGGGCGGTCTCAATCTGTCAACGGTTCCCAAGGTGTTCATCGAGTGCGGCAACATGCGCGATAGCAAGGACGCGGCATTGCTGACCAGTGGTGCCTGGCGGCAGAAGGCGGCGCAAGGGATCTCTGAGGGAATCGTGAGTTTCCTGCGCGGGTAGTGATCAGCGTGTGGATCCGGGCGGACACCCTGTTCGGGCGGACGATAGTGTCGTCCGTACGATGAGGGGCCACCCCCCGCGCTCACACCGGGCCTGACGGCGACATGGTGACAGCGACGCCTCCACCGACGACTCCACCGACGACGAGACGACCTACGAAGGACCTGAAGTGAATATCCGCTCCCTCACTAGAGGCGACGGCGTGGTGATCGGAGCAGCGGTGTTGCTGTTGATCGCGTCGTTCCTGGACACCTACTCGGCCGACGGGGCCCCGGACGACTACGACTTCCCCAGTGCTTGGGCGAGCGGTCCGATCCTCCTGGGCGTCGTCCTGGCGGGCATCATCGGTGCCGCGCTGGTGATCGTCGCCCGCGGGCTGCCGCAGGTGCCGAAGGTGGCCGGGCTGGACCTCGGTCAGTTCGGCGTCGCGTTCACGGTCTTCGCGGCGTGGAGCGCACTCGGGAACATCTTCGACCCGGCCAGCGGCACCAACAACTTCGACGGTGCCGGGGACAGCCTGGACGCCGGCGTCGGCCTGATCCTCCTGCTGGTCGCGACGCTGGTGATGGCCGGCGCCGCGGTCGCCACCCCCCTCGTCCCGGCCCTCCAGGCCGCCCTGATCCCCGCCCCCAAGCCCCCGGCCCCGCAGCCCTACGGCGCCCAGCCCCAGGGCGGTTACGGCTACCCCGGCGCCCAGCAGGCCCCGTACGGCGGTCAGCCGCAGCCGGGTCAGCCCTTCGGCGGCCAGCCGCAGCAGGCGCAGCCGCAGCCGCAGCCGCCCGCGCCGGAGTTCTCGCCGTTCTGGTTCGCCGTTCCGGTGCCGCGTCCGCTGTACGCGGAGGACGGCTCGCCGACGCCGATCGCCGAACTGGCCCCGGGTACCTGGTACCTCGCGGTCGAGCAGCGCGGTCAGGCGCTGGTCGCGCAGACGCAGGACGGCCGCCGTGGCGTGCTGCAGGACACCACGGGGATCCAGCGCGGCTGAGGTTCCAAGGCCCGCACACGAACGGCCTCCCGCCCTTCCGGGCGGGGGGCCGTTGTCGTACAGTCGCAGCCCGGACCGGTAACTGACATACCGTCAGACGCCTGGAGGTGCCATGCGGCTCGGGCTCGCCCTCGGCTACTGGGGCCGCGGCCCCGCCGCCGGCCATGTGGAGCTCGCCCAGGAAGCGGAGCGGCTCGGCTACGACTCCGTGTGGACCGCCGAGTCCTGGGGCTCGGACGCCTTCACCCCGCTCACCTGGATCGCCGCGCGGACCACGAGGATCGGGCTGGGGACGGCGGTCGCCCAGATGGCGGCCCGGTCCCCGACCACCACCGCCATGCACGCCCTGACCCTGGACCACCTCTCCGGCGGGCGGATGACGCTCGGGCTCGGGCTGTCCGGTCCGCAGGTGGTCGAGGGCTGGTACGGACGGCCGTTCCCGAAGTCGCCGCTGACCGCGACCCGGGAGTACGTGGACGTCGTACGGCAGGTGCTGCGGCGCGCGGCGCCGGTGGAACTGGACGGACGCTTCCATCCCCTCCCCTACCGCGGCCCGGACGCAACCGGCCTCGGCAAGCCGCTGAAGTCCATCACCCACCCCCTGCGTCCCGGCCTTCCCGTGCTGCTCGGTGCCGAGGGCCCGAAGAACGTGGCCCAGACGGCCCGGATCGCGGACGGCTGGCTGCCGTTGTACTGGTCGCCGGCCCGGCCCGAGGCGTACGGCGAGGCGGTGGGCGCTCTGCCGGACGGCTTCCGGGTCGCGCCGCTGGCCCAGGTGCGGCTCTGCGACGACGTCGCCGAAGGGCTGCTGCCGGTCAAGGCGATGCTCGGCTTCTACATCGGCGGGATGGGCCACGCCGCCCGCAACTTCCACGCCGACCTGATGGCCCGCATGGGGTACGAGGAGGAGGCCCGGCGGATCCAGGAGCTGTTCCTGTCCGGCCGCCGCAAGGAGGCCGTGCGGGCCGTGCCGGACGCGTTCGCCGACGAGATCTCGCTGGTCGGACCGCGCGGACGGATCGCCGAGCGGCTGGAGTCGTGGCGCGCGGGACCGGTGACGGACCTGCTGGCGCTGGCCCCGGATCCGCGCACCCTGCGAGTGCTGGCGGAGCTCAACTCCTGACCGCGCGGCCGGTGTCCGGTGGAAGACGGACACCGGGTCCGGGATCACTCCTCACGGGCCCAGTGCTCCTTGCCGGTGAACCGCACCTGCGCGGCCGGCTCGCCCGGTGGGTAGCGGGCCTGGGCCTGGAGCAGCACGCCGCAATGAGTCACCACGCCGCACACCCGGCAGCGGGGAAGCGAACACCGAAGGAGCGGAAAGGAAAAGGGAGTTGACGCCCGCTCCCGTGCCGGCTCGTCCGGACGGCGTCCGCCGCCCTGGTTTCAAACAGGGATTCGGGGCCATCAGACAGGCATGTCTCGAAATCGCAGCGGCTCCAACTCCGCCGGGACGGTCATCGCGATCGTCGCGGACATCATGGCCGCCTTCCTCGGACTGTGGATCCTGATGTACCTGCTGGACGCCAACCGGGCCAACGACCTGGTGCAGTTCGTCCATGACGTGGCCAACTGGCTCGCCGGCTGGTCACGTGACCTGTTCACCTTCGACGAAGCCTGGGCCCGCGTGGTCGCCGGCTACGGCCTGGCAGCGGTGGTGTACCTCTTCGTGGGGCACGCCATCGCCAACCGGGTGCACCGGCACTGACGGCCCCCGGCAGCGAGCAGCCCCCGGCACACCGACCGACGCCCGCCCCCGCCCCGGAGCACCGGCAGCCTCACCGAGGCCCGGGCGCGGGCCGGGGGCGGGCTGCGGTCCGGCCGCCTGGTCGGCCTGCCGTGGGCCGCCCTCGCCGACCGGCCGCACCGGCCGCACCGGACGCACGGACGCACCGGACGCACCGGCCCGGACCGCTCGCGCGCACCGGAGCGCTCAGTCGCAGCAGTCCGGATCGAGGCCCCTGGGCAGCCGGTCGCCGCCGAACACCGTGCAGGTCGCCTCGTCGCCGCCCAGCGCGGCGACGGCGAGCAGCAGGGAGCCGGCCGTCCAGGTGGTCAGCTCCCGGGGCCAGACGGCCTCGTCCTCGAAGACATAGCCCGTCCAGTACAGCCCCGACTCCGCGTCGCGCAGGTGCTGGATCCACTGGAGGATCTCCAGCGCCCGGTCGGACTCGCCCATCGCCCAGAGCGCGAGGGCGAGTTCGGCGGACTCGCCGCCCGTCACCCACGGATTGGGCGCGACACAGCGCACGCCGAAACCCGGGACCACGAAACGCTCCCAGCCGTCCTCGAGGCGGGACTTGGCCTCGGCGTCCGTCAACGCGCCGCCCAGCACCGGGTAGTACCAGTCCATCGAGTAGCGGCCCTTGTCGAGGAACCGCTCCGGATGCCGGCGGATCGCGTGCCGCAGCGCCCCCACCGCCAGCTCCCAGTCGGGCTGCGGCTCTTCACGCAGTTCGGCGATCGCCAGCGCACAGCGCAGCGCGTGGTGGATCGAGGAGGAGCCGGTCAGCAGCGCGTCCGGGACGGCCGTGCCGTCGTCCTCGCTCTTCCAGCCGATCTGCCCGCCGGGCTGCTGCAGCCGCAGGACGAACTCGATCGCCGCGCACACGGACGGCCACATGCGGTCGAGGAACGTGTCGTTGCCGGTGGAGAGGTAGTGGTGCCACACGCCCACGGCTATGTAGGCGACGAAGTTCGTCTCCCGGCCCCGGTCGGTGACGGCCTCGAAGTCCCCGTCCGCGTAGGCCGCGTACCAGGAGCCGTCCTCGTTCTGGTGCCGGGCGAGCCAGGTGTACGCCCGCTCGGCGGCCTCGTGCTCACCGGCCGCGTCCAGGGCCATGGCGGCCTCGGTGTGGTCCCACGGGTCGAGGTGATGCCCGCGGAACCACGGGATCGCCCCGTCCTCCCGCTGCACCGCGAGCAGCCCGGCGACGGTCGCGGCGGCCTGCTCGGCGGTGAGGACCCCGGGCAGGACGAGGTGTTCTGTCCGGGGGGTGGTCACTCGGCGGCCGCCTCGGCTTCGGTCTCGGTCCCGGCGCCGGCAAGACGCGGGAGGTGGGGCTTGGTCGCGTAGGCCACGAAACTCTTGCCGATCAGCGGGTTCAGCGCCTGCTCGGCGACCCGGGTGGCCAGCGGTTTCTTCATGATGTCCCAGACCAGCAGCTTGTGGTACGCCCGCACCGGCAGCGCCTTGTCGTTGTCGACGCCGAACGCGCACTTCAGCCACCAGTACGGGGAGTGCAGCGCGTGCGCGTGGTGGGTGCCGTAGGGCCTGAGGCCGGCCTCCCGGATCCGGGCGAGGAGTTCGTCCGCCCGGTAGATGCGGATGTGGCCGCCCTCGACCTCGTGGTAGGCGTCGGACAGCGCCCAGCAGACCTTCTCGGGGCCGTAGCGCGGGACGGTGATCGCGATCCGGCCGCCGGGCCTCAACACCCGGACCATCTCAGCGAGTACGCCCTTGTCGTCCGGGATGTGCTCCATCACCTCGGAGATGATGACGACGTCGAAGGACTCGTCGGGGAAGGGCAGCGCGAGGGCGTCGCCCTCCATCGCCGTGGCGGTCGCGCCCTCGGGGGCCTCGCCCGCCTCCTTCATCGCCGCGAACCACTTCGCGACCTCGCGGATCTCCTCGCCGTTCTGGTCCAGCGCCACCACCTGGGCGCCGCGCCGGTAGCACTCGAACGCGTGCCGGCCGGCACCGCATCCGAGGTCCAGGACACGGTCGCCCGGGGCGAGCGGGAACCGGGAGAAGTCGACGGTCAGCACGTGGCCCTGCTTTCGCGATCGGATGCTTCGGGGACGACGTCAACGGCATCGGGGGCCGTGGCACGGCCGGGCGGCGGGGGCGCGGAACGGCCGCCGGCCCCGCCCGCGGCGGCCATCGCCTCGCGGTAGCGGGCCACCGTTCCCTCGGCCGCCCGGGCCCAGGTGAACCGCTCCAGCACCCGCGCGCGGCCGGCCGCGCCGAGCCGGGCGCGCAGCGCCGGGTCGGACAGGAGGCGGTTCAGTCCCTCGGCCAGCGCCCCGGAGTCGCCCGGCGGTACCGCGAGGCAGGTCTCCCCGTCGGGGCCGGCGACCTCGGGGATCGCTCCGCCGGTCGTGGCCAGCAGCGGGGTGCCGGTGGCCATGGCCTCCGCGGCGGGCAGCGAGAAGCCCTCGTACAGCGACGGCACGCACGCGACCTCCGCCGAGCGCACCAGGTCGACCAGTTCGGCGTCCGAGATGCCCTTGACGAAGTCGACGGCGCCCGCGAGGCCGTACCGCTCGACCGCCTGGGCGACCGGCCCCTTGACGGGCCGCTTGCCGACGACGACGAGGTGGGCGTCGGGACGCTCGGTGCGGACCTTGGCGAGCGCCTCGACCAGGAAGACCAGGCCCTTGAGGGGCACGTCCGCGCTGGACGTCGTCACGATCCGGCCCGGCACGACGGGCACCGAGGGGTCGGGGGAGAACAGGTCGGTGTCGGCGCCGATGTGGACCACGTGGATCCGGTCCTGCCGGACCCCCAGGTGGTCGACTATCTCCTGCCGGGAGGTGCCGGAGACGGTGAGCACGCAGGGCAGGCGGCGGGCGACGCGCTTCTGCATGCGGGTGAAGGCGTACCAGCGGCGCACGGAGAACCTGCGCCGCAGTCCCCCGGCCGCGTCCAGCTCCAGCCGCCGGTCCACGGTGATGGGGTGGTGGATGGTGGTGACCAGGGGTGCGCCGACATCGCCCAGCAGCCCGTATCCGAGCGTCTGGTTGTCGTGGACGACGTCGAACTCACCGCGCCGGGCGCGCAGATGGCGGCGGGCGCGCAGGGAGAACGTCAGCGGTTCGGGGAACCCGCCGGTCCACATCGTCGCCACTTCCAGCGCGTCGATCCAGTCGCGGTACTCGCCGCGTCCGGGGGTGCGGAAGGGGTCCGGCTGGCGGTAGAGGTCGAGGCTGGGCAGCTCGGTGAGGGAGAGCCGGTCGTCGTGGCCCTCGTCGAGGACGGGGTAGGGCTGGGAGCCGATGACCTCGACGCGGTGGCCGAGGCGGACCAGCTCGCGCGACAGGTGCCGTACGTAGACACCCTGGCCGCCGCAGAACGGGTTTCCCTTATAGGTGAGGAGCGCGATGGTGAGCGGTCGCCCGCCGTCGGCAGCGAGGTCATGTCCCGACCCCGCCTGACTGGCCTCAGCGGTCACTCCGGGCCCCCTTCTGCCTGCACTGTCCCGCGAGACTACGACGGGACGCTAATCTAGAACAAGTTTCAGACTTGATCGTTAAGTCGGCTCTGAATCTACCGGCAGGTAAGGACACTGAGAGCAGTGGATCAGGTGATTCACGCCACGGCCGACCGCCCCTGCCCTGCCGCGTGATCACCGATCCTCACCGACTGTCACGGAACGGGACCCATGCCTGCGGAAGCCAAGGCGAACAAGGCGCTGTCCTCGCCCCTCACCGAGCGGCAGGAGGCGCGCCGTCGCCGCATCCTGCACGCGAGCGCGCAGTTGGCCAGCCGGGGCGGGTTCGACGCGGTGCAGATGCGCGAGGTCGCCGAGTCCTCGCAGGTGGCGCTCGGCACGCTGTACCGCTACTTCCCGTCCAAGGTGCATCTGCTGGTCGCCACGATGCAGGACCAGCTGGAGCACATGCACGGCACGCTGCGGAAGAAGCCGCCGGCCGGCGAGACGGCGGCGGAGCGGGTGGCGGAGACCCTGATGCGGGCCTTCCGGGCGTTGCAGCGGGAGCCGCATCTGGCCGACGCGATGGTCCGGGCGCTCACCTTCGCGGACCGCAGCGTCAGCCCGGAGGTCGACCAGGTCTCCCGGCAGACCACGGTGATCATCCTGGACGCGATGGGGCTGGAGACGACCCCCACGCCGGATCAGCTCTCCGCGGTCCGCGTCATCGAGCACACCTGGCACTCGGCCCTGATCACCTGGCTCTCGGGCCGCGCCTCGATCGCCCAGGTCAAGATCGACATCGAGACGGTGTGCCGTCTGATCGACCTGACGGACTCGGACGCGGGGCCCTAGACCCGGACGCGGGGTCCTAGGCGCCGCCGCCCAGGATCCGCGCGGCGAACGGCGGGCGCCGGGCGCCCGCGGCGGACTCCCGCCCGGCGGCATCCGGCACATGAGGGACCTACGAGACGGGTTCCCTGCGCCGGCATTACCCGGATCAGGTCCCGAGGTCGCCTTCCGGCCCGACCACTGCCTTCCGGCCTCTCAGCCCACCGTCGACGTCGGCGTCGGCGGATGCCGTAGCGTCTCGCCGAAGTCGGCTACTCCGGTTGAGCTCCCTCACTCGTCCCGTAGGCCACTTCCCATCATAGAACTTTCCTACCGGGACAAAACCCCCCGAACCATGATTTTTTCTCCTTCCGATCCCGTCGCCCGCTCACCCACCCACCCGCTCCTCTACTCCTCGGGCGGGAACACCGGCTCCCCGCTCACCGACAGGGTGATCATGATCGCCTCCACCGGGCAGGACTCCGCCGCCGCGAGGACCTTCTCGTTGGCGTCCGTCTCCGGTTCGGCGGGGTGGGACTGGCGGGCCGCGTCGAGGCGGAAGTCGCCGGGGGCGTGGTGGACGCAGGTCGCGGAGCCGACGCAGAGGGAGCGGTCGACCTCGACGTGCCAGCGGTCGCCCATGACCCGTCAGCCCTCCCAGCCCGCCGGCAGGTGGATCATCTTGTGCTCCAGGTACGCGCCGTAGCCCTCCGGCCCGAACTCCCGCCCCAGCCCGGAGTCCTTGTAGCCGCCGAACGGGCCGAGCATGTCGAGGCTGAAGGTGTTCACCGAGTACGTGCCGGTACGGACCCGCCGGGCGACCTCGATGCCGCGCTCGACGTCCGCCGTCCACACGCTGCCGCTGAGGCCGTAGTCGGAGTCGTTGGCGATCTTCACCGCCTCGGCCTCGTCGCCGTAGGGAAGGAGGCAGATGACCGGGCCGAAGATCTCCTCGCGGGCGATCCGCATCGAGTTGTCGACGTCGCCGAAGAGCGTCGGTTCGACGTACCAGCCCCGGTCCAGGCCCGGCGGACGCCCGCCGCCGGTGAGGATCTTGGCGCCCTCCTCCTGGCCGATGCGGATGTAGTCCAGGCTGCGCCGCTGCTGGCGCTCGGCCACCAGCGGGCCCACCTGGGTCGCCGGGTCCAGCGGGTCGCCGACCACCAGCGCGCCGGCCGCCGCCGTGAAGGCCTCGGCGAACTCGTCGTAGCGCGACCGCGGCAGCAGGATGCGGCTCTGGGCCACGCACGCCTGCCCGTTGTTCATCCAGGCCGCCGGGACGATCCCGGCCACCGCCGTCTCCAGGTCCGCGTCCGGCAGCACCACCGCCGCCGACTTTCCGCCCAACTCCAGTGTGAGGCGGGTGAGATGGCGGGAGGCGACCTCCATCACGCGCTTGCCCGCCGCCACCGAGCCGGTGAAGGAGACCTTGTCGACGCCGGGGTGGCAGACGAGGTACTCGCTGACCTCGCGGTCCGCGGGGAGGATGGACAGGACACCCTCCGGCAGCCCGGCCTCGCGGGCGATGGCGGCGAGGATGTACGCGTCCAGCGGCGACTCCGGTGACGGCTTGAGCACGACCGTGCAGCCGGTGAGCAGCGCGGGCGCGAGCTTGGCCGCGGCCACGAACTGCGGGACGTTCCACGGGACCACGGCCGCCACCACCCCGACCGGCTCGCGGCGCACGAGGATGCGGCCGAGGACCCCGTCGCGCCGCTCCTCGTAGGTGAAGTTCCGCGCGACCGTGATCGCCGAGTCCCACACCATCATCGCGCCGAGTGCCTGGGCGAGGACGCTCCAGGAGTACGGCGACCCGTTCTCCGAGGAGATCACGCGGGCGATCTCCTCGTGCCGCACGGCGATGGCGTCCTTGATCCTGGCGACCACCGCGATCCGCTCGTCGAGCGGCATCCGCGGCCAGGGCCCCTCGTCGAAGGCGGTGCGCGCGACGGCCACGGCCCGGTCCACGTCCGCCGCCGAGGCGTGCGGCACGCGCCCGATGACCTCCTCGGTGTGCGGCGAGACCACCTCGATGACGTCCGTGCCCAGGGGGTCGGTCAACTCCCCGCCGATGAACAGCTGTCCGTGTTCCACGAGCTCGGTCATGGCGACTGCCTTCCCGGTTCCTGCCCAGATGCCCAGGGGCCCGAAGACCCGGAGGGCCAGAGACCCAGACTCTGACGTTCCGTCAGATACGGAAACTGATACCAGTTCCACTCGGAGGAGTCCACGGCCGGGACACCGTACGGGAAGGTCGGCTCGGGACCTCGTCGAAACGCGTTCTAGTTATACTCGGCTCGCGCGGCCGGGACGCGGCGATTGGGGAGCCCATGACGCAGGTGTACGACCACGGCGGCGGCGTCCGCTCCCTCAAGGTCCCGATCCCGGACAACCCCCTCGGCCACACCCTGGTGTACGTCGTCGACACCGACGCGGGACCGGTGCTGGTCGACACCGGCTGGGACGACCCGGCCTCCTGGGACGCCCTCACGGACGGACTGGCCGCCTGCGGCACCTCCCCCGGCGCGGTCCACGGCGTGGTCGTCACCCACCACCACCCCGACCACCACGGGCTGTCCGGCCGGGTGCGCGAGGCGTCCGGCGCCTGGATCGCGATGCACGCGGCGGACGGCGAGATCGTCCGGCGGGCCCGCTCGACCCGCCCCGCACGCTGGCTCGCCTACATGGCCGCCAAACTCGAAGCTGCCGGCGCCCCCGAGGAGCACCTGGCGCCGATGCGTTCCGCCCTCCCCCGCTCCGTGCCCGGCCTGGCCCCCGCCCTGCCCGACCGGGAGATCGTCCCCGGCGAACTCCTGGACCTCCCGGGCCGCCGGCTGCGCGCGATCTGGACCCCGGGCCACACCCCCGGCCACGTCTGCCTGCACCTGGAGGAGCGGCACCCCGCCGGACTCCCGGGCCACGGGCGCCTGTTCTCCGGCGACCACCTGCTCCCCGGGATCAGCCCGCACATCGGCCTGTACGAGGACCCCGACGACACCACGGTCACCGACCCCCTCGGCGACTACCTCGACTCCCTGGAACGCGTCGGCCGCCTCGCCCCCGCCGAGGTGCTCCCCGCCCACCAGCACGTGTTCGCCGACGCGCCCTCCCGCGTACGGGAGTTGCTCGCCCACCACGAGGACCGCCTCACCGGCCTGCTCGCCCTTCTGGCCGAGCCCCTCACCCCGTGGCAGCTCGCCGAGCGGATGGAGTGGAACCGGCCCTGGCACCAGATCCCGTACGGATCGAGGAACATCGCCGTCTCGGAGGCCGAGGCGCATCTGCGGCGGCTGGTGAAGCTGGGGCGGGCGGAGGCGGCGACGGGCAGCGAGCCGGTGGCGTACGTGGCGGTGTGAACCCGGCCTCCCTCGCGAACCGCCGGTGCGGTGCGGCGCCTTGCCGTGCCATGCCGTGCCGTGCTGCCGTGCCGTGCCCGGGCGGCCTGCGGGGCGTTCCGCGCAGGCCGGTAGAGTGGCCGGGTCGTCATCACACCCGTACGGGGGGAAGCCGGTGCAAATCCGGCGCTGACCCGCAACCGTGAGCCGTCCGTCGAAGGCGGCGAGCCGGATTGCCCCGGACGGAACGTGACCGGCTCGCGTGCACCGGCGGCCTGCCGGTGTGCGGCACCGTCGAGGTATACGGAGCCGAGCCGCCCGGGGTGTCCCGTGCTGTCCGGCTCCCCGCAGGGAGAGGCACCCGCCGATCATGAACGTCCGCCGCAGCGCCACCGTCCTGGCCGCCGCCACCGCCGTGATCGGTGCCGCCACCGCGCCCGCCGTCGCCGCCACCCCGTCGCCGTCCGCGTCCCCGGTGCTCCCCTCCGGTCTCTACGGCAGCGCCGACCCGGCCTACGACGGCGTCTGGCGCCAGTCCCTCGCCCTGCTCGCCCAGCACACCGCCGGCGTCGAGCCCGCCGCCAAGGCCGTGACCTGGCTGACCGGGCAGCAGTGCGCGAACGGGGCCTTCGCCCCCTTCCGCGCCGACACCACGACGCCGTGCGGCGCCAAGCTCATGGTCGACACCAACAACACGGCCGCCGCCGTCCAGGCACTCGCCGCGCTCGGCGGCCACGACGCCGCCACCGGCAAGGCCGTCGCCTGGCTGAAGTCCGTGCAGAACAGCGACGGCGGCTGGGGCTACACGCCCGGCGGCGCCAGCGACACCAACTCGACGTCCGTCGTCGTCGGCGCGCTGACCGCCGTGGGGGACAAGCCGGAGGACGTGCGCAAGGGCGGCCGGACGCCGTACGACGCGCTGCTGAAGCTCAGGCTGCCGTGCGAGGGCGACGGCGCCGGGGCCTTCGCGTTCCAGCCGGACAAGAAGAACAGCCTGGCCGCCAACGCCGACGCCACGGCGGCGGGCGTGCTCGGCGTGCTGGGCCAGGGCCTGGTCGCGGAGCCGGGCAAGCCGTCCGACGCGGTGAGCTGCGCCGACGACCCGACCCCGGCGCAGGCCGCCGCCGACGGCGCCGCCTACCTCACCCGGGCGCTCGGCGAGGACGGCCACCTCAAGTCCGCGCTCCCCGGCGCCACCGACCAGCCCGACTTCGGCAACACCGCCGACGCCGTCGTCGCGCTCGCCGCGCAGGGCGGGGCCGCGCGGGCCGCCGGGCCCCTGAAGTGGCTGGAGAGGAACTCGGCCGCCTGGGCCAGGCAGAGCGGGCCCGCCGCCTACGCCCAGCTGATCCTCGCCGCGCACGCGACGGGCACCGACCCGCGCGACTTCGGCGGCGCGGACCTGGTCGCGCAGCTGAACGCGACCGGGCCGGCCCCGCGGACGGCCGCCGCCGAGTCGGCCGAGGACGGCTCGGGCGGTGACTCCGACGCCGGCATCTGGTGGATGGTCGGCGTGGGCCTCGCCGTCGGCGCCGGCGCCGGCTTCCTGATCAGCGGCCGGAACAAGAGGCGGCAGCCGTGACCCGCCGCCGTGCCGCCACGCTGTTCGTGGCGGTGTCGGTCGCCCTGACGGGAGGCACCGGGCAGGCGCAGGCCGCGGGCTACCGCTACTGGTCCTTCTGGGAGCGCGACGGCGACCGGTGGGCGTACGCGACCCAGGGCCCCTCCACCACCCGCCCCCTCGACGGTGACGTCCAGGGCTTCCGTTTCGCGGTGAGCGAGGACTCCGGTGACGCGACCCGGCCGCGCGGTGCGGCGGACTTCACGGCCGTCTGCGCGGACGTGCCCGCGCGGGACGGCAGGAAGCGGGTGGCCCTGGTCATCGACTTCGGCACGGCGGCCGACGCCCCGTCCGGCGAGACCCCGCCGGCGCGGCGAACGGCGTGCGCGGTCGTCTCCCCCGACGCGACGACGGCGGAGGCCCTGGCCTCGGTCGCCCCGCCGCTGCGCTACGGCAGCGACGCGCTGCTGTGCGCGATAGCGGGCTACCCGCGGACGGGATGCGGGGAACAGGTGGCGACGGGCACCGGCCCGAGCGCCCCTTCGGAGGAGAGCGCCACCTCGGAGGGGAGCGCTACTGCGCAGGAGAAGGACACCGAGGACACGGGACCGTCGCTGGGCCTGCTGGCGGGGGTGGCCGCGGTCGTCGCGCTCGGCGCGGCGGCGGTATGGCAGGCGAGGCGGCGCAGGGATGCGCCGTAACCGCACCCGCGCCACCCGCGCCACCCGGGCCGCGGGCGGTCGTGCCACCGGAGCGGCGGGGGTCTTGCCGCTCCGGGAAAGCCGAGGGCGGGGAAGCCGAGTGCGGGAAAGCCGAGTGCGGGCAAGGCCGGAGGCGGACGGCACCGACCGGGCGCGGGTGAGCGGTCCGGGCACCCTGCGCCGCCCCGGGGCGACGTCCCTGCACCCCGGCGCCTGGTGGCTGTGGGCCCTCTCCCTCGGCACCGCCGCCACCCGCACCACCAACCCCCTCCTGCTGGGCCTGCTGATCACGGTCTCGGCCTACGTCGTGGCGGCCCGCCGCTCGACCGCCCCCTGGGCCCGCTCCTACACCGCCTTCGCCCGGCTCGCCCTGGCCGTCCTGCTCATCCGGCTCCTCTTCGCCGTGGTCCTGGGCTCTCCCGTCCCCGGCACGCACGTGCTCGTCGCCCTCCCCGAACTGCCCCTCCCCTACTGGGCCCAGGGCATCCGGCTCGGCGGCAAGGTGACCGCCGAAGGGCTCCTCTTCGCGTTGTACGACGGCCTGAGACTCGCCACGCTCCTGATCTGCGTCGGCGCGGCGAACGCCCTCGCGAACCCGGCCCGGCTCCTCAAGTCCCTGCCGGGCGCCCTGTACGAGATGGGCGTGGCCGTGGTCGTGGCGCTCACCTTCGCGCCGAACCTGATCGCCGACGGCCGGCGCCTGCGCGCGGCCCGCCGTCTGCGCGGCCGTCCCGACAAGGGTGTCCGCGGCCTCCTGCACGTGGGGCTCCCGGTCCTGGAGGGCGCCCTGGAGCGTTCCGTCTCCCTCGCCGCCGCGATGGACGCCCGCGGGTACGGCCGTACCGCCGACGTCCCCGCCCCCGTCCGCCGGACGACCGCCGTCCTCACCCTGGGCGGCCTGCTCGGCGTCTGCGCGGGAACGTACGGGTTGCTCACCGCCGAGGGCGGCACGTACGGCCTGCCCGTCCTGCTCGCCGGGTGCGCCGCCGCCCTCGCCGGTCTCCGCCTCGGCGGCCGCCGCTCGCCGCGCACCCGCTACCGCCCCGACCGCTGGGACGCCCGCGCCTGGCTGGTCGCCGGGTCCGGCGCCGCCGTCGCCGTCCTGCTGACCCTCGCCGCCGCCTCCTCCCCGCAGGCCCTGGAGCCCGGCGTGGTCCCCCTCGTCGCCCCCGCCCTCCCGCTGTGGCCGGCGGCGGCCGTGCTCCTCGGTCTGCTGCCCGCCTTCGTCGCACCCGCCGCCGCACCCGCACCCACTCCCGTCCATGTCGTCAAGGAGGCATCGTGATCCGGTTCGAGGACGTCTCCGTGACCTACGACGGGGCACGCCGGCCCGCCGTCCAGGGCGTGGACTTCGAGGTGCCGGAGGGGGAACTCGTCCTCCTCGTCGGCCCGTCCGGCGTCGGCAAGTCGACGGTCCTCGGCGCGGTCAGCGGTCTCGTCCCGCACTTCACCGGCGGCACCCTGCGCGGCCGGGTCACCGTCGCCGGCCGGGACACCCGTACGCACAAGCCGCGCGAACTCGCCGACGTGGTCGGGACCGTCGGACAGGACCCGCTCTCGCACTTCGTCACGGACACCGTCGAGGACGAACTCGCCTACGGCATGGAGTCCCTGGGGATCGCCCCGGACGTCATGCGCCGCCGCGTCGAGGAGACCCTCGACCTCCTCGGCCTGGCCGGCCTGCGCGACCGCCCCATCGCCACGCTCTCCGGCGGCCAGCAGCAGCGGGTCGCGATCGGCTCGGTCCTCACCCCGCACCCACGGGTGCTGGTCCTCGACGAGCCGACGTCCGCGCTCGACCCGGCGGCGGCGGAGGAGGTCCTCGCCGTCCTCCAGCGCCTCGTGCACGACCTCGGGACGACGGTCCTGATGGCCGAGCACCGTCTGGAACGGGTCATCCAGTACGCCGACCAGGTCGCCCTGCTGCCCGCTCCCGGAGCGGCGCCGGTCCTCGGCACCCCGGCCCGGATCATGGCCGTGTCGCCGGTGTACCCGCCGGTGGTGGACCTCGGCCGCCTCGCGGACTGGTCCCCGCTGCCCCTGACCGTCCGGGACGCCCGCCGTCGCGCCGGTGACCTGCGCGAACGCCTGACCGGCCGGGAGCAGACCGGGAAGGCGGCCAGGGAAGCGAGCCGAGGAGCGGGCAGGGAAGCGGCCAGGGAAGCGGGCTGGGGAGCCGCCCTCAGCGCCCCGGCCGCCGCGCCGGCTCGGTCGCGTCTACGGGTACTGGGCGGCGGCCAACCGGCGCGGTGGCGGTCCCATAACCGGCTGGAACGTCC